>JAMDCE010000370.1 GCA_023489135.1 Chloroflexota bacterium | reverse complement strand
GCTGCATTCGTGGCGTTCGACGCGACCTTGTACGAACCCGAGTAGGCCACGTACTGCTTGTGACAGGTGGCGCAGAAGTTGTTGATGCCCATCGTGTAGTAGGTGTTGCTCAGAGCGGCCCAGCTACCTGGCGCGTACTTAGCGGTGGTAGTAGGCTGATCGCTTCTCGCCAACACCTGACTGTCCTGCCAGTAAAGCAGCCCCGCCGAACCCGAGACCCACTTGATCGACTCGGACGTGCCGCTGTAAGGTAGAGAGGCATCGGTCAGTATCCGGTAGTTGGTGCTTCCGTGCGGGTTGTGACAGTTGATGCACTCCAGGACGCCTGTTACCCCTCTCCCAGAGGAATTGCTACCCCAGGCTTCTCCAGTGCCACCTCCTACGCCCTCGACGTCGTGGCGCGAGGCGACATTGGTACCGCTCGTGGTCGTGCCACCCATTCGGTCGAAACCACCGCCATTCAGTGTGGCGTTGTTCGAAGTGAGAATCCCGTCGAACACGTCGGTGGTGCCGGTGGCACCATGGCACATCTCGCACAGCGCATCAGGGTTAGCGGCTGCCAGCAGGTAGGGACCGATAGCGGTGTGAGCTCTGTGACAACCCGCGCAACCATCGGGGGAACTGGAACCACCTCCGTAGTTGCCGTGAGGCCCTGCGTTGGCTGAAGCCATGCCGACCGCTCCCAGGGTTAACAGCATGACCCCTCCCAGAATCAAAAGTGCTTTCTTCATCCTTTCTTTTTCACCTCCTTTCCCTTACAGATGGCGGGATGGAAAACCCAGACTCGGATTCGTTGGGCCTGAGTCTCTTCCATCGTCCTTCGGCGATGAAGGATTTGCTGGTTGCCTTCTGATCACAGGGAAGGAGTGTGTGGCCAAAATAAAATGCCCTGAGATGCAGCAAATCCGCTACCGCCACGCAAGGCATTCATCACCTTCGCCGCAGGACCGCCGTTCTTCAGCGCTCCTAGTGCTTGTGAATCATTGTACTAATCATTGACATTTTTGTCAATACCTATTATTCATTTAATGTTATTCATTAACATAATAGATCGAACGATCTATGAAGATAACCATTACATAGATCGAACGATCTATAAAGACGACCATTCGCTCAAGCGTTTGCGAATATCGTCAACCAGCTTCGTTGGCACGGACAAATTAAGGTTGGCGTCCCTCCGAAACGAAAAGTCCTTGGCTTCTTGCTATGAATCCGGAGAATATGCCAGATAGAGAGAGATATAGGGATATATTTTGTCGACTTCAACCCATTAGTCTAGATAACTCGATAAAATTAGTGTTCAATCAACCACAGAATCCAGGCTAAACAGGCGAACTAGCCGAGGATCAGCCTGGAAGGCCCCAGTGGGTGGGTCGAAAATGGGCGCAGGCTGGCAAGGGCCAACCCTAGGGTTGAAGATCAACGATACTTCATAGTGTCGTACGAGTCTAAATGCTAATAGGAAGGGGCCGTAACAATAGCGTATCTGATTGAGACATATAACGCGAGGAGTACTATATCCAATGTCCGCTGCCGGACTTCTTTTCGACGCGGCTAAGGAAATCCCGAACCACAGAGAGGTAGCGATCCGTCTCCTCACGATCGGGGAAGTGGGCGCTTCGCTCGAAGATGACGAACTCGGATCTCGGCACCAGATTGCTCAGTTCGGCCGTTCCCTCCGGCGTAGCTTCGTCGTAGCGGCCGCAAGTGAAGAGAGTGGGAACGGTTATCTCATGGAGGCGAGGGGCACGGTCATACGACTTCAGGTTTCCAGTCACCAGAAGCTCGTTGGGTCCCCACATCGTCCCGTAGACCGCCATGCTAAGATTGTGAAAAGCGTCCATAATCTCGACTGGCCAGGGATCCATCCGCAGCAGATGCCGGCGGTAGTACTCCATCGTCGCATCTTCATACTCCTCGGAATCAATGGTCCCGGCCGCTTCGTGTTTATCCAGCACGGCCTGCACTTCCATCGGAAGGGCGCTCCTCAATCTGGCCAGGCCTTCCACCCAGAGAGGCATGCTCAAGGGAGGGCTGGCCAGAATCAGGCTGGCCAGGCCGCTGGGCTTGGTGAGGACGTAGTCGGTAGCAAGCATGGAACCCCAGGAGTGTCCCAGCAGGTGTATCTGACGCAGTCCTAGCGCTTCTCGGACCTGCCCCAGTTCCTCCACAAAGCGTTCCACCACCCAGAGAGAAAGATCGTCCGGATGATCGGATTTCCCGCCGCCGAGCTGATCGTAGAGAATAACCGGGCGCTCTTCGGCCAGCGGCAGGAGCGTATTCAGATAATCGTGAGATAGCCCCGGGCCACCGTGCAGAGCCAGAAGTGGAATAGCATCTCCAGAACCAACTACCTTGTACCACACCCGCCCGCCGGTGACCGGGATGTACCCGTCGCGAACTTCAAAGACTGCCTCAGACATTCCCCTCCACTCCTCTCATCTTGTGATTGTGAGGATCAAATAACTGCAAGAGCCTGCGCTGCCGCCATTATCGCCAATTCTGCGCTCAATATACCATCGGCCCTGTCTTTGTCAATAGACCCGACCAGCCGTCACAGCCACTATGGGAATGCGACGGAAGGGCACCGCGGAGGAAAAGAATAGCCCTGCTTCTCAGCAGGGCTCGAATTCCAGACTACCCGTTGATCCCGAGAGGGCTCCCACATTCCCCTGGGTGGACGGTACCCTTACCTGTGGCCTGATACAAGAATCTCAACAATTGTGTCGCGGGCCCGCTCGGCCGCCAGCCTGGCCCCATCTGAAATGTTCTCGCTTATGGAGAAATCGTACCCCTTCGGCATCACGGTGTAGCAAATCGGAGCCGATCCATACCAGTCCTGGGCCATTCTTAGCAAGGCCGCTGCACCGATAGTGTGGGAGGTGTGGTGCGGCACCAGGGGTCCCGGCGTAGGCTCGACCCTCTCGACCCTGACCACATCTTCGTTGTCGTCCTCCCTGGCATCCACCACAATCACCGTGTCCACCTCGCTCATCTCGGCCGCCAGAAGCACATCTAACTGAGGCAGGGCCAGAACTCGCACCCTGGAGTCGCCGCCCGCAATCATAGTCTCGAGGCCAGCCACGGTGACGGGACCCAACCCGTCATCTCCCCTTAGGGTGTTGCCAATGCCGATCACAAGGCATTTGCTCGCTGCCGGCCTCACCCTCAGATCAGGTTCAACCATTCCCTCTTCTGCCTTTCGGTTTGGGAGGCCCCCCACATCCCTACGACCTTCTGGTTAGCGCAAATGCACTCTACCATCAGCTTAAGTTTCTCGTGCTCGGACGACCCCTTCATCCCGGCGGCGATGGCTCCCGTGATAAGAGTGCTGGCGATGGTGTTACCGAACACTTCAACGAGCTTGGGTTTGATAACCGTCTCTCTGGCGGTTTTCGCGTCCACCTTCTCAGGGCCTCCTTTCCACGACGTCGAGCACTGTTCCATCTGCCCCCAGCAGGGAAACTGCCAGCGGCATCTGCCCAACGGCGTGTGTTGCGCACGAAAGGCATGGGTCGTAGCAACGCACGGCCATCTCTACCATGTTCAGGGCACCCTCTTCGATTCTGCCACCCTTGACGAACGCTTTGGCAACCTCGTTCACGCTTCTGTCTATAGCCGAGTTGTTGTGAGCCGTGGCGACGATTATGTTGGCCTTTTCTATCTTGCCACTGTCATCCGCCCAATAATGGTGTATCAGCGTTCCCCGAGGCGCCTCGATGACCCCCACACCCTCGCCAGGCCTTCGCTCCACGGCAACCCGCACCTCGGTGTCGACGATTTCGTCGTCTTCCAGAAGTTCTTTAGCCCGCTCCACCGCATAAAGTATCTCGATGAGCCTGGCCTGGTGATAGTACAGAGTATCCTGAACCGGCCGGCCCTCGCCTATCTTCTTGAACTCGGCGAGCTCCGCGTTTGCCTGGGGGGTGGCAATGCCGTCGGCGAGGGTGTGGGGGTCATCGAGGC
>JAMDCE010000557.1 GCA_023489135.1 Chloroflexota bacterium | reverse complement strand
GTGGACTTTCGCGGGAGCCCGATGCGCCGACATAACCGTAACTTCGTAGTCAACGCCCATCTCGCCCAGCACATCCAGAGTTTTCTGCATAAAGGGCATATCGGACTGGCTACCCATCACTACTCCAACCAGAGGCATCAGTTTCTCCTTATATCGTATGTCTGGCAATCAGGTGTCAGCGGCTGACCGCCGGTTAATTCACTTCATTTAGCCGCTAACCTGCGGAAGTGGCGGACTAACCTTGCGAAACACACCATGCACCATCCTGGTAAGCCGGTGCCCGGAGGACACCGACGCATTCGCCGTGGTTGAGCACAGCAATACGCAGAGGCGGTCATCTGGCCCAACGCACTCCTGCCCGCCCTGACGGACCGAGTCGAACAGGGTAAACCGGTCTCCTTGCCGATCTTTTGTACGGGCGAAGCACCCGCTACTGTCCAGGATTAGGCTCACTTGAACCTGCTGATTACCGGCAAAAGGAATAAGAGCGTCTAGCTTCCGGCGGGCGCTTCGCCCCTACGGTTCTCTTCTCACCCCCGGCACTTGCCGTAATGGATGGCCGCTGGGGCCAGAGATAGAGTTCAGATCAGTCGGAACAAACTACCTAAGCCACCAGATCGCTTATCGGTGGTGTCCCGTAGCCCATCACCCTTCGTGCCCTTTCGCGTGCCTTCGTGGGTATACCCCGTCACTTGCCTACTGACGGCTGATAGCCGATCGCTCCTCCCTTGTCGGCTTCTGGCCTCATTCGGCCTTCGAGCCGTGGGTCGCTAGCTGCTTCAGCGCCTCAGCTCTAACGGTGGCGAATACTCTCTGGAGAGGCAGGTCTTCCCGGCGGGCGATGGCGGCGCAGTCCTCGTATTCAGGGGCAACATCCAGGACCTCATCGCCTCGTTGCTTCAGCTTCACCCGTACTTCTCCATACTTCGTTTGAACGGAGTGGGAGTCTCGGTGAGACTTGTGCCGTCCCACCGCAGAAACACGAATCCCTAGCGTAGTGGTTTCAGACAGGATGATCTCGCTCAACCGGTCCTGCGCCTCGACGGGTCCCAGGACGCTAACCATGGTGGCTGGGCGGTTTTTCTTCATGTAGATGGGGGTGAAATAGACGTCGAGGGCGCCGGCGTCGAACAGCCTCTCCATCAGGTAGCCATAGACCTCCGGGCTCATGTCGTCTATGTTTGTCTCGAGAAGAATAATAGTGTCATTCTCTGCGGGAAATGAGCTCATTTCCTGGCACGGTTCCGCCACCGCCTGGCCCAGCCAGATCCGCAGCGCATTGGGCCAGGCCAACTCGCGTTGCCCGAACCCGTAACCGATGCGCTCGATGGTCATGGGTGGCTGGGTGAATCGCGCCAGCGTGGTCATGATCGCCGCTCCAGTCGGCGTGACCAGTTCGACTTCGGCCTCGCTGGGCGCAACAGGCGCGCCGACATCCTTGAGAAGTTCCAGCGTCGCCGGGGCTGGAACAGGAAGCACTCCGTGCTCGCAACGCACGAAGCCCCGGCCCAGCGGAAGAGGAGAAGCGAAGATCTGGTCGACGCCAAGTTGCTCCAGTCCTATTACCGAGCCAACCACGTCGACGATGGCGTCCAGGGCGCCAGCCTCGTGAAAGTGCACTTCGTTGGCGCTGATTCCGTGCACCCGCCCCTCAGCCTCGGCTAGCCGCAGGAAGACGGAGCGGGCTTTCTCCACCACAGCGCTGGAAAGGGCGCTGCTTTCCAGAATGGCCACGATATCGGGAAGGTGACGGTGGGTGGAAGTCGTGCCTGTCTCATTCTTGGACAATCGCACCTGTGCGCGCGTGCCGCGAAGGCCATTCACCTTAACTGCCTCAGCCTCGACTTCGTAGCCCTCGAGTCCGAGCTTAGCCAGCTCTCGGCGGAGAACATCTAAGGGCAGACCCGCGTCCAGAAGCGCTCCCAGGGTCATATCCCCGCTGACGCCCGAAAAGCAGTCGAAATAAGCCAGGGTCAAGCGGCATCTCCTTTTCGCTGACCGCCTACATCAAGCCGAGCCTTTTTCCCCTGGATGGCCTGGCGCAGTTGACCACAGGCGGCCTGAATGTCGACTCCTCGCTCTATCCGAAGGCTGCTGGAGATTCCCACTCGGTTCAATTCAGCCTGGAAAGCCAGGATTCGCTCCTTTGACGATGGCCGGAAGGGGCTTCCTTCCACTGGATTCAGCGGAATCAGATTGACGTGGGCCAGAAGTCCTTTCAGAAGACGGGCCAGTTGTCGCGCCTCGCGCAGGCCATCATTGACTCCGTTTATCATAGCATACTCGAAGGTCACCTGCCGGTTGGTGCGCTGGATGTAGTATCGTACGGCCTCGATTAACTCCCTCAAAGGGTATTTCCGGTTGATGGGAACCAGTCTATTCCGGAGATCGTCCGTCGGTGCATGCAGTGAGACGGCTAACCCTACCGGCATATCCCAACCTGCAAAGAGCCGGATCTGGGGAACCAGGCCAGCGGTCGAAACGGTCATTCGGCGCGCGCCTAGATTGAAGCCCTCGGGGTCGTGCAGGATCTCCACAGCGCGCTTCAACCCCTCGAAGTTGGCGAAAGGCTCACCCATTCCCATAAAGACGACATTGGTAATCTCCTGCCCTGAATCTCGGAGAAGCCGAGCGAAATGGAGAACCTGCTCCACGATCTCGCCCGGACGCAGTTGCCGCACCAGACCAGCGTGCCCAGTGGCGCAAAAAACGCAGCCCAGGGCGCAGCCTACCTGGCTGGAGACGCAAACGGTCCGGCGGTCTTCGTAAAGCATCAGGACGCTTTCAATGGTGCGACCGTCGCAGAGCTCGAAGAGGACCTTTCGCGTTAGGCCGTCTTTAGAGCGTTGTTCGGTGACCGCTTTCAGCGACCCAATCGCGGCGACAGAGGCGAGACGCCGGCGGAGGGGCAGCGGCAGATCAGTCATCTCGGAGAAATCGGTGGCCAGTGCCTGGTAGAGCCAACGCCAGATCTGGCGGGCTCGATACTTTGGCTCGCCCAAAGAGGCGAGGAAGTCTTCCAACCCGTGAAAGGTCAGATCGGTCAGCACTACTTTTTCGCTCACATCCAATGTCTCGGTCACCACTTCATAAAAGCAAAGCGCCAGACGTCGACCGCCGCCTGGACATCTGGCACAGAACAGATAACAAAGAGCCTTCGCAGGGTCAGTCGCGTCTCTCCGAGCCCGCCGCAACCACGACCCAGTAAAGCAGGTTCAATAATCCCATCAGCAGACTGGCCACATAGGTGACGGCCGCCGCATTCAGCACCGAGCGGGCACCCCTGAACTCTGATACGTCCACCAAACCGCTGGCATGCAAAAGCTGCATTGCTCGCTGGCTGGCATTGATCTCCACAGGGAGCGTCACCAGAGCAAAGAGAACGCCAGCGGCGAAGAAGGCGACTCCCAGCCAAGCTAACCCTCCCATTCTAAGAATGATCCCGCCAAACAGGAAGATGTAGCCGAGGGTCGAGCCTACGTTAACGACGGGCACGAGACCAGACCGAACCCGCATCGGCACGTATTTGCTGGCATCTTGCACGACGTGGCCGACCTCGTGGGCAACGATTCCCAGAGAGGCCACTGTGGCGTTACCGTAGACAGCGTCGGAAAGGCGCAAGACCCTGTCGCGGGGATCGTAGTGATCGGTCAGGCGGCCGGGAATACGCTCGACCGAGATATCGTACAGCCTGTTGGCATCCAGCAGTATCCTCGCCAACTGCCCGCCGGCGACTCGGCGCTGGTTTGGCACTCGAGAATACTTGGCGTAGGTGCTCTTGACCTTCCACTGCGCCAGGATCATGAAAAGAAGACCCGGCGCGATTAGCGCGATGTACAGCGGGTCGAAATACACCGAATGTTGCCTCCACTTGTCCAGAATTATAGCACTGGCCCCGTGGCTTTTCAATCGAAATCTAGCTGGCCGCGCCCGGTGGCGGTTGACAAGGCCCAGGCCTTACCGTAC
>JAMDCE010000069.1 GCA_023489135.1 Chloroflexota bacterium | reverse complement strand
CACTTTGGGACCCGGGTGGTCTGGTAGATAAACAGAAGGAGTACGTGCGAGTGCCAGCACCGCTCGAGCGCGCTAAAGACCAGCGTTTTGCCAGAAAGAACCAATTCAATACCTTGATCGACGCCCTGCATCGCGCCGTGTACCTCTGGGAGCGAAACGAACAAAACGATCTCAGAGCCCATTTGTCCGCAACCTATGGAGGCAATGAAACCTTCTGGCAAGTAGCCCAAGCCATTGCTGAGGCATTGCCCGAAGGAGACAAAGAGAAGCAATTGCTCCAAGGACTTCTGTATGGGCGCAGAAGTTCCGTTGAGCCGAAGATACGACAGGATCCGCTGCCCGGAATCCAATACAACTAGGGAGAGTATCCTCATGAAACCCTGGCATCAGGTTGTTGTGCCTCATCCAGATATTCGGGCTGGCCGGTTCGATGCATCGGTCTTTGCCGCGGACTTATCAGACGTGGTTGCCGAGCGAGGCCCCGTGGAATACCTCGATACCCAGACCTTCTTCTCCAAGACGTACCTGACCCAGGGCCTCGAAAACCTGATTTCGGCTGCTTTGTCGCGCTTGGCAGACCTCGGGAACGGGGAAGCAATTATTCAGATCCAAACGGCCTTCGGCGGGGGCAAAACCCACAGTCTGATCGCCCTCTACCACCTCTTCACTGCCGGGGACAAGCTGTCATCCACGGAGATTACCTCACAGATCCTGAGAAACATGGGCTTGACCAAAGTGCCCGACGCCCGCGTGGTGACCTTCGTGGGAACCGCTGCCGATTCTCTCAAGGGCAAGACCCCGTGGGGGGAGTTAGCAGAGCAACTGGGTAACTATCAATTGCTTCTTGAGCACGACCAAAAGCGGCGAGCGCCTGGAAAAGATCTCCTCCATCAGTTGCTCGCTGAGAAAACCGTCTTGATTCTGATGGACGAAATTGCCGAGTACGTGGTAAAAGCGAAGGACTTTAGCGACCAAGTTATGGCCTTCTTTCATGAACTTACCGAAACCGTAAAGGTCCTCCCAAGGTGCGCCCTAATCGTAACTCTCCCTTCCAGCGTGCCCTACGGCGAAGAGGGTGAGCGGGCACTGCACCAACTGCAACGCATCTTCGGCCGGGTGGAAGCACTGTACACGCCCGTGGAGGGAGAGGAAATCTATCAGATCATCCGGCGCCGATTGTTTGAAGATGCACCCGACCCCTCAGAGGCGCGTAGGGTGGCCGACAAATACTGGGAAATATATCAAGGCCTAGGGAACGACGTGCCACGCGAGGTCCGCGAAACCTCTTATAAAGACAAACTACGTAAAGCTTACCCTTTCCACCCCGAACTGATCGACGTTTTGTTTGAGCGCTGGAGCACCTTTCCCACTTTTCAGCGGACGCGGGGGGTGTTAAGGCTGCTGGCTGAAGTCCTAGAGGACCTGTATCGCCGAGAACATCCCGCGGCCCTTATCCAGCCCGCTCACCTGAATCTCGCAGTACCTGCGATCCGCCGCGAGTTTCTTAAACATGTTGGCAACGAATATGAAGGAGTTATCGCTTCCGATATCGCTGATGGCAACGCCAAAGCGCAGAAGATCGATAACGAGATGGGTTCGGAATACGCTCGGTTTGGCATAGGCACTGGCTTGGCCACATCAATATTCTTCTATTCGTTTAGTGGCAGCGAAAAACGTGGCGTAGGGATCCAGAGGCTGCGGCTAGCCGTCGTCCGCGAGGGCGTCCAACCTGCTGTGATCGGTGATGCGCTCTGGCGTCTTGGGGAAAAGCTACCATTCCTGCACGTAGAAGGTGGAGAATATTATTTCTCCACGCAACCCAACCTGAACCACTTCATTGTGGAGAAAGAAGATGCAGTTCGCGGCGAACAAATCACCGAACTGATTCGCTCGCGCGTTGAGGAATCGGCCGGCAACGAATTGCGCGTGACGTCATGGCCGAAGACAACTCAAGATGTGCCTGACTCTAGAGACTTGCAGTTGGCTGTTCTCTCTGCGGAACAGCCGAAGCAGAGCGAGGGGACAAGCCTAGTCGTAGAACACCTCCTCGGGAAATGTGGGCCGGTATTCCGGACGTATCAGAACACCTTACTGATTCTCGCCCCTGACGCGAGCGAGCTTTCCAGTCTCCGCCCGAAGGTGAAGCTATTTCTCGCCTTGTGCGCCATCCGGGACGATAAGGTACTAATGCGCCAGTTGGCTGAGGAAGACAGAAAGAAGGTGGAAAGCAAGCTCAGAGATTTGGAGGGAGCCATATCTTTTGGAATGCTCTCGGCATACCGTCATGTGGCGAAGGCAGGTGAAAGCAGCGTAGAATGGCTCAACATGGGTCTGCCAACGGTCGGCGAAAGGGCCTCCCTAGCCAGGCGAGTGCGTGAGTACCTGAGGGGTGAAGAGCTGCTCATTAGCAAAGCGAGCCCCCAACTCTTGATTCGCAAGGCACTGCACGAAGACGAGCAGGAGAAGCCAGTCTCCGATGTCGTCAATGCCTTCCTGAAGTACCCCCAACTGCCTGTGGTAGAAAGCCAGGGCGTAGTGATCGAAGCTATCATTCGCGGGGTACGCGAGTCGATGTTCGGGGTGAAAGTTGGCGAGCAGATATTCTTTGGTGAAACGTTAGCTGAAGGTACGCTGCAGTATGGGGCGGTTCTTGTGAGGAAAGAGGTGATCGAGCAGGGCAAGCTAATCGGGCCTAGCCCAGCTTCATCATCTGGGGGTAAGCCCCCGGAAGTGCTCCAACGTGGCATTCAGGAAACATCTACAAATCCCTTTTCCGAGAATAACGCTGAGCAACCTGCTAGCGGTTTTCAAACCGTTAGACTTCGAACGCGGGTGCCTTGGGACAAATTGTCGGACTTTGTCCGCGGCGTGGTAATGCCACTTCAGAACGATGGCGCTGAACTGGATGTAGAGGTGTTCATTCAGGCACGTTCACGCTCCGGTGGGATCAAGCAATCCACTCTGGAGCAGAAGGTCAAGGAAACTCTGGCCCAAATCGGCGCCAGGATCCTGGAGGATTCTCGAGAGTGAGAGAGAATAATACTTGGCGCAGCGGACGCCATTGAGGTCCGTGCTACAACCTACTGTCCGTGTAAGAAAGAAAGGTTCAGAGTATTTTTGGCAATCCCGGTGCTTTCAGCAAATGCCGAAAAGCAGATCGAAGGTGAAAAAGGCATCGTGCCCGAGCGAATTTAGGGTCTCCCAAAGCAGAGACCGAAGGTGACAAGACACAGCCTTTATTGCCCGGACCAGAGGCGTCCTGTAATGAACGGCTTCCGACTAACAGTCGCACCGAAAAGCTCGCTGAGCCACTGATATGCCATTAGGGTGAGTGTCATCTTGGCTCGCAAGAATGGAGCCTGATTGACAAACCCTTGACAAATAAGAACTTTTGTTCTATTATGCAGCCAGTTGAGGTTGCACCGACTATTTGGAAGATTCCTTCTCTATGATGTCTGTCGATCAAGACTGGAGTTGCCCGTCGCTCTAATCTGATATTCATAATTGAAGGCCGTCAAACCCATCAACGTAACTGCCGATTTCGGTGTCTCGTTTAACTTGTTCGAGATGGTGGGTGCGCCAGAGAAGCGAGGTTCTACCGATCTGGCGTCTAGAAGTCGTTTGCATCGACCGGTATGAGGAGTGCGATCAGTGGTTTCCCAGCCGGGCAAGCCCAAGTTCATTCGAGATCCCATACACGACATTATCCGCATCAAGTCAGATGATCAATTCATACTACGCCTTCTAGACTCTGCGCCAATGCAGCGTCTCCGTCGAATCGGTCAGTTGGGACTAGCTCAGTTGGTCTACCCCGGGGCCGAGCACAGCAGGTTCACCCACTCGCTGGGTGTTTTCCATCTCGCGGGACGTGTGATGGCCCAACTTGAAGAAGAGGCCGGAGAAAAGTTGTTCGAAGGGCATCGCCAAGCTGTGCTGGCCGCCGCTCTGCTCCACGATATTGGTCACG
>JAMDCE010000428.1:5551-19338 GCA_023489135.1 Chloroflexota bacterium | reverse complement strand
TCATTTTCCCAGTTTATCGGTCCCATTTCACCCTGAACGCTGTTATCATTGACTTGAAATCATCATTGGCTAGCGCCAAGGCCGCTGGGCAAGGATGCTCGCACTTGTAGAAACCGCATCACGTGATCATCGATGCCCTCGATGATCGAGACACGTCGGCGATCGTCTGAAGAGGCCTATTGCAGGAACGCTTTGTACCACATGCCTTGAGGACCACACCCAAATTGCGATTACTTGAGGAGGAAGCGCAATGAACCGACTGTGGCGCTACACGTCTGTCGTGTCTCTGGTATTCGTGGTCTTGCTGGTCGCTTGTTCGCAGGCGAGCGCGCCGGCCGCTCCGAGCGCGGCCAAGCCGGCGGAAAAGGCTGCGGTGAAGCCTGCGGAAAAGCCGGCCGACAAGGCACCTGCCGCCATACCGACAGCTAAGGTCGAGGCCAAAGCTCCGGCCAAGTCCGAAGCCAAGCCGGCCGCACCCAAGGGCCTGCCCTCCACCGTGGGCATAGGGACTCACCCCGTTGGCGGTGGATTCTACGCCGTGGGAACCGGCGTGGCCAAGGTTGTGAGTGACCATTCTCCCATCAAGGTGATCGTCAAGCCTTTCGCCGGACCGAATGCCTGGATGCCCATGATGGATGCGGGCGAGCTGGAGCTGGGCATACTGAGCGGGAATGACGCCGGCTGGGCTTACACGGGTGGAACAGGCTACGACAAGCCGTACAAGAACATTCGGGTCG
The DNA here is from genome assembly GCA_023489135.1 of Chloroflexota bacterium. The sequence goes on along the minus strand of JAMDCE010000428.1, from coordinate 18,601 downwards.
TGGCCCGTGGTAACGAGATCCCCGTAGCTGCCTTGGTAGTCCGGGTAGACTCGGGCATCAAATCCATCAAGGAGTTGCGCGGAAAGCGCGTCACTAGCGAATACGGTGGCAACGTGTCGATCAGGGAGAACGTCATCGCCATGCTTGAATCCGTTGGCCTCGGTTGGAATGACGTGAAGCAGGTGCCCGTGTCCGACTACGTTTCGGGACTCAAAGCAGTGCGCGAGGGCCGGGCCGACGCCGCCTTTGCGGGCTCCACCACCCTGGCCGCTACCCTCGAGACCGATTCCGCCGTCCCACTGCACCTGTTGAACTTCGGCGACATCCCTCCGGAACAGGCCGGCAATCCGCCCAAGGATGTGGTCGAGAAGCTGCGCAAGCGCCAGCCCGGCGCGATGATATATCGCCAGAAGAAAGAGGGCTTCCTGAAGTCGGACGCCGCCTCGTTCAGTTACCCGACCATGCTCGCCGCGTCGGCGAAGCTCAACGCCGACGTCGTCTACGCCATCACCAAGGCGGTGTTCGAGAATGACAAGGAATTGTGGCCCGTCCACGAATGGGCCCAGGGTTGGAAGCAGGCGACTATGTTCAATCCCGATCCGCCCACTCCCTACCACGACGGGGCCATCAGGTTCTGGAAGGAGAAGGGATTATGGACCCCTGCGGCCGAAGCCAACCAGAAGAAGCTTCTAGGTCAGTAGAGGAGAAAGCGGCACTCCACCAAGCGTCAGCGGGAAAGGGGCTCGATGTCGATGGACCTAGAGAGTATGCAAGCGAAGGATCTTGAAGCAAAGAAACAGGAGTTGATCGAGGCAGAGGAAGGGCCTTTCCGGGCACTTCCGGGTGCGGTGGGCGTGCTGCAGAGAGTGCTGCTCTGCACTATTCCGGTGCTGGGCATCATTTTTATCGCGGGTTTTCACACCTATCTGGGCCTGATGGTTTACACCGAGCAGTACATCGGCGTATTTATGACCCTAATCTTCGTGGGCGCGTTCATTTCCACCCCGGCCACCAAGAGGGCACCCCGCAACCGGGTGCCGTGGTACGACGTTATACTGGCCCTGGCGGGCCTGCCAGTCGGGCTATATCTGATGTTGTATTATCCCCAGATCGCTATGCGCCTGGGTGAGCTTTCGCTCGAGCGCACCATCCTGGGAGGGCTCACCATCCTCTTGATCCTCGAGGCTTTGCGCCGGTTCGTGGGATGGTTCCTTGTTATCGTGGTGGCGATGATCGTCATCTACGGCCGCTTCGCCGATCTATTTCCGGGAACGCTGCACGGGCTTCCTACCTCCTGGGACAGGCTATTCGCCTACCTCTACCTCGATCCCAACAGTATGCTCAACCTGGTCGCCCTGGCCTCAGGCATTGCGCTGGCCTTTATCTTCTTCGGCCAGGTGCTCACGGGCTTCGGCGGCGGCGCTCAGCTGACGGAGCTGGCCGTGCTGGCCTTCGGCCGGTTTCGCGGTGGTCCGGCCAAGGCGGCGGTCGTGGGCTCCAGCCTGGTCGGCACCATCAGCGGCGGGGCGGTAACCAACGTGATGATCACGGGGTCGGTCACCATTCCCCTGATGATACGCACCGGCTACAGGCCGGCGATGGCCGGGGCGGTGGAGTCCGTGGCCTCCTCCGGCGGCCAGATTATGCCGCCGGTGATGGGCATCGCCGCCTTTCTCATCGCCGAGAACCTGGGGGTGCCCTACGCCGACGTAGCCCTGGCGGCCTTCATCCCGGCGGTGCTGTTCTACCTGGCCTGCTTCGTACAGGTCGATCTGCAGGCCGGCAAGGAAGGTATGAAAAGCATACCGAAATCCATGATCCCTAAGTCCGGGCCGGTGCTACGCAACGCCTGGACGATCTTCCCCTGTCTGGCCATCCTTGTCTACACTCTGATGGTCATCCGGCTCGACCCCAGCACCGCCGGGGTGGTTTCCGGCTTCGCCTCGGTGCCGTTCCTGGTGATGGCCAAGGCCGGGCGAGGGCACTATCTGCGGCGGATCTTAAGCGTGTTGGAAGGCACCGGCAAGATGATGATGAACATCGGCATCATAATGGCTGGTGCCGGTGTGATCGTGGGCGTGGCGGGCGTCAGTGGCTTCGGCTTCAACCTGGCTTACACCCTGACCACCCTGGGCAAGGGCAACACGCTCCTTCTCCTGGTGCTCGCGGCGATTGTCTCGGTCATCCTGGGGATGGGCATGCCCTCGGTGCCGGCTTACGCGCTGGTGGCCACTCTAGTGGCCCCGGCTCTAGTGCAAATGGGAATCCTGCCCATGGCCGCGCACCTCTTCATCTTCTACTTTGCTATAGTCTCTAACTGGACACCGCCGGTGGCGTTGGCCTGTTTTGCCGCCTCGGTGATCTCGGGGGCCAATCCCAACAAGATAGGCTACATCGCTATGCGTCTCGGCATCCTCCCGTGCATCGTGCCTTTCTTGTTCGTGTACTCGCCGGCCCTGATCTTAAGAGGCAGTTGGGAGGCGATTCTGGCTTCGGCAATCACCGCTATGCTCGGCACGCTTCTTCTAGGCATCGCGCTGGTTGGCTATCTGTTCCAAATGGTGCCGTGGGCCCGGCGCGTATTGTTCTTTGTCGCCGGAGCGGCGCTTCTGATTCCGTTCGGTCAGGACGTTATCCTGGGCATCATCGTCAACGGCATCGGCTTTGTAGTTGCCGTGCCTCTGCTCTACGTGGAGTTGCAGCGACGTCGCGCTCTTCCCGCGCCGGCTGCGGTGGGCTAGAGCGGTTTTCGACTTGGTTTGGCTACATCTGGAAGCTTCGGCCCGCCGAAGCCCTCTTCGGCAGCTAGCCAAGTATTAGGGAAATCCGCTGTAAGCATCCGACTCGGAAATAGGCCGGGGGGTGGTGCGGTTTGGATGATGGGGGATTGGCAGGCAATACTTGAGCGCTTACCTCCCGGCCCTGGGAAGCGTGAATCAAACCGAACAAGGCCGCAACATCTTGATGGGAATAGTCATGGCCTACCGGCCACCCGTTGAGCATGAAAATGCTATTTTCAGAGGAATGAGGAGTGGACGTGATTAAGCGAACGTGGCGCCTGGGGGCGCTGGCTGTATTGATTGTGACGATGCTCGTGGCCGGGTGCACGCAAGCCGGCGCACCGGCGGTGGCTCCCGCGCAGAAGCCGGTCGAAAAGGCTGCCGAAAAGGCGGCGGAGAAGCCGGCGGAAAAGGCCGAGGCCAAGCCGGCGGCCTCGAAAGGCTTGCCGTCTACCATCGGCATTGGAACGCTCCCCACCGGCTCTCAGTACTTCAACGTGGCGACGGGCGTTGCCAAGGTGGCCAGCGATCATTCGCCAATAAAGGTACTCGTAAAGCCGTTCGCCGGGCCCAATGCCTGGATGCCCGTTATGGAAAAGGGAGAGCTCGAGCTCGGGGTGCTGAGCGGTATGGACGCCGCCTGGGCCTATAGAGGCCAGGTCTCGTTCCCCACTCCCAACAAGAACCTGCGCGTACTGGTCCGGGGCAACCAGATTCCCATGGCCGGTTTCACCGTGCGCAACGATTCCGACATCAAGAGCGTCAAGGATGTGCGCGGCAAGCGCGTCGCCAGCGAGTTCGGGGGCAACGTGATGATACACCTTCACATGACTGCCTACCTGGAGTCGGTGGGGTTGACCTGGAACGACGTTAAGCCCATACCCGTGACCGACATCAGCACCGGGCTGAAGGCCTTGCGCGAGGGCCGGGCCGACGTCGCCTTCGGCGGTTCCGCGACCACCGCGGGCACGCTCGAGACCGATTCCGCGATCGGCCTGCGCCTGCTCAACTTCGGCGACATTTCGCCGGAGCAGGCCGATAACGCCCCCAAAGAAATAGTCGATAGGCTGCAGAAGCTGGAGCCGGGGGCTTCGATCTTCCGTCTGAATAAGGAGGGCTGGCTCAAGTCCGACGCCGCATCCTTCCGCTATCCGATCTTCCTGGCCGCCGGGGCATCGCTGAGCGCCGATGCGGTCTACCAGATCACCAAGGCCACCTACGAGAACGACAAGGAGCTCCATCCTGTTACCGCCTGGCTGAAGGATTGGCAGCAGAAAACCATGTTCGATGCGGCTCCACCTGCTCCGTACCACGAAGGGGCTATCCGCTTCTGGAAAGAAAAGGGACTCTGGACTCCGGAGGCCGAAGCGAATCAGAAGAAGCTGCTGGGCCAGTAGAAGAGAGATCTGTAGGTCATTCTTCGCGCCGCCTCCCAAGCGAAGTAGCGGCGCGAAGAATGTGATGTCCTCGATGAGCCACGATTTACCGACAACACGTGGAGGTACCCCGGTGAGCCTTGATTCCTTGACCGCTGCGATCAAAGATATGGCCCTGAGCGCCGACATAGATCTCGTTGGCATCACTTCCGTCGACCGCTATGCCCAGGCCCCCAAGGGTCGCCATCCAAGAGACATTCTTCCCCAGGCGCACTCGGTGATTTCTCTTGGTCTAGGCATTGGCGAGGGCGTGATCCAGGCCGACATGCGCGCTCATAATAGCGCCGATAACCGAAAGGGCGTGTACTCGTATATGATCTACGGCTACACGCTCCTGAACAACGAGCTAAACACGATTGCCTTGCGCATCAGTCGCTTTCTGGAGAAGTCCGGGTACATTACGTTACCCGTTCCGGCCAGCCCGCCGAGCGATGGCATGAACTACGTCGGCCTGATCTCCAACATTCACGCGGCGGTGGCGGCGGGGCTGGGCGAGTTCGGCTGGCAGGGCCTGCTGGTTACACCCAAGTACGGCCCGCGCCTGAGGACCTGCACCATAGTCACCAGCGCCCCGTTGATTCCTGACGAGCTCTACGGCGGGCCCAAGCTGTGCCGACCTGATAAGTGCGGGCAGATATGCACCAAGGTGTGTCCCACCAAAGCCCTGCGCTCCAACGACACGGACAAGATTGAAATAGCGGGCAAGGAGTTCGAATACGTCAGGGTCAAGCACCTTCGCTGCGTGTGGAGTCTCTACGGCTTGACCAAGAAGACGCTGGCGCTGAAAGAATTCCCTATCCCCGAGGAGCCGACCCGGGAGCAGTTCCAGGAAGCGAAAAGCAACATGCACCCCGCTCAGCAGGCGGAGATCGCCTCCGTCGGCCGGGCTGCCTACTGTGGCATGTGCATCATGTACTGTCCGGTGGGCCGGAAGGAATGGGACTAGCTCGATGGTGGTTTGGCGAATGACATTGTGGTGGGCATCTAGGCTATCGCTCGACAGGTAGACATGAGGCTGGAGCTGGCCATAACGCGCATTCGGGATGTCAAGCTTGCCACTGAGACCCACATTCGAGAGGGCACGCTCTTTGTCGATCTCGAGGAGCTCAGGGCAACGCTCCTGAAGGATTCCAGACTGGGTAGCGTCGACGTCGACGTGGCTCGCCCGGGAGAGGACTGCCGAATTGCTCACGTCTTCGACCTCGTCGAGCTCCGGGCGAGGAGTGGCGGGGAGGTTTTCCGGGGGCCATCTCTCCTGTTTCGTCCGTCGGCTGCGGCCGGACACACGTTCTACGCGGGGTCGCCTTGGTGGAAGTAAACAGTTTGGAATACAGGTACAACAAGGTCATCGATATGTGCGGTCCCGGCGCGTCTGTGACTCCGTTCTCCAAGACCTGCAACGTAGTTCTGGTTGCGTCCCCGGCCCCGGGCGTCGATCGGCCAGCCTATTTCAAGGCGCTGAAAACGGCCGGGTTGCGCGCAGGAACGTATCTCGCTGGAGCCGCACAGGGCCTCGCTCCGGACGATTTGGAGGTGTACGACTTGCCGGGGCCATCGCAGTCTCCTGGTGACCTTCGGGGCCTCCCGCGAGTCGCCTACATATATATGTTACATTCTCGTCAGCGACCTACAGAGCCCGACGAGCCCAATCTCTACGGCGACAACGTCAGAGGGCTCCTCCCCGCCATAGTGCGTCCCAACGAAATCCTGGACGGAGCTGTTCTTTGTGGCTACTGGAACCTTGGTCAGGAGACCTACACCATACAGAACCACCCCGTCATCCAGGACCCCTACGCCGGCCACTTGAAGGATCTGTACTTCGCGGGGGTGATCGTCACCGTTGCCTATCCTACTCGGGATGAGCGGGAGCGGACGATCACGGCGGACGCCGTGGCCAGTGTAGGCATCCACGACGAGCGGATGCAGCTGCCCGCGGTGGGCAGGGCCATTGGCGCCGCCCAGGTGGGCCCCTTCGGCGGCGGCGAGCCCGTTCCGGCCAGTTCCGCGATAGACGTGAGGTGAGGGTTCCCCCGGGGATGCGGGGCAGGTGCCCGGCCGATGGCCAAGAGCCATCAAAAATGGCTGAAGATGGGCCGCCGGCTTCACGATGAGAGGTTTGTAGGGCTGATCGATTGCGCGTGGTTCACGACGTTAACCAGTTCTTTGGCCAGATCGGCGGCGAAGACAAGGCGGGTGTTGATCCGCAGGTCGCAGCCGGACCGGTGGGTCCCGGACGGCTGCTTCAGCAGATGCTCGCGGATCGGGGAGATGTGGTGGCCACGGCGATCTGTGGCGACAACTTCTTCGCCGAGAACCCGATCTGGTGGGGCCTCCGAACAGATACTGCGCCAGACAGGAGGATGGGCGCCGGCATCGCGGAGCAGGTGGTGAAGCGCGGCGTTCGAGGGGTGATACTAACCTCGACCTGAGGGACGAGCACGCGCCGCGGTGCGGCGATGGTCAAGGAGCTCGAACGGTCGGGTTTGCCCACGGCCCACGTCTGCAACATGACGGCAGTGGTCCTACAAGTCGGATCCAACCGGATCGTGCCTTCCACCAGTGTCCTGCACCCGTTGGGCGACCCGAAACTTAGTCCGCAGGGCGAAAATGATCTTCGTCAGGCTATCGTATTGACGGCTCTTCGGGCGCTGGAAACCCCTGTCGAAGGGCAGAAGATCTTCGACAGGACTTAAGTTCATTCCTGAGTGGGCCGTCCCGTGTCATGATGGAGCGGTCCGCTTCTGGAAGGAGAAAGGGCTGTGGAATCCAGCCGCCGAAGCGCTCTCGGAGAAGCTCTTGGAACAATAGGGGAACGCTGCTAGAAAAATATATAGGGAGGAAACAAAATGAACCGAATGTGGCGTTACGTGGCCCTGATGTCGTTGTTGGTCGTAGCATTGCTGGCTGCCTGCGCCCAGGCCAGCGCGCCCGCCGCTCCCGCGGCCGAGAAACCGGCAGAGAAAGCTGCGGCTAAGCCGGTCGAAAAGACTGCCCAGAAGCCCGCGGCAAAACCCACGGAGATGGCTGCAGCAAAGCCTGCGGAAAAAGCTGCCGCCAAGCCGGCGGCCAAGGCCGAGTCTAAACCGGCCGCCTCGAAGGACCTCCCGGCGACCATAGCGCTGGGAACCCCGCCGATTGGGTCCTCCTACAATACCGTCGGCACCGGCGTGGCCAAAGTGGCCAGCGACCATACCTCAATGAAGGTCATCGTCAAGCCCTTTGCCGGCCCACAGGCCTGGATGCCTCTAATTGATTCGGGGGAGGTTCAGCTCGGCGCGCTAAACTCGATGGACGCCTGGTGGGCCTACACCGGCGGCACGGGGTTTAACAAGGCCTACAAGAGCCTGCGCGTGATCGTGAGGGGAAACAATGTAGCCAGCCCGACGATTCTTGTCCGCAACGATTCCGACATCAAGTCCATGAAGGACTTGCGCGGCAAGCGCGTCGCCAGTGAGTACGGGGGGCACGTGTTCATGAGTACCTCGCTGACCGCGTATCTCGAATCCGTGGGCCTCACCTGGAACGACGTGAAACCCGTGCCGGTAACCGATATTGCTTCAGGATTGAAAGCGTTGCGCGAAGGCCGGGTGGATGCCTGCTTCTCCGGCTCCCCGGATACGGGCGCGACCCTCGAAACCGACGCCGCCATTGGCGTGCGTACGCTCAACTTGGGCGATGTGCCCCCGGAACAGGCCGGTAACGCGCCCAAAGATATGGTGGAGAAGTTCAAGAAGCGACTTCCCGCGGTGGACATCATCCGGCAGCCTAAGGAAGGCTGGATGAAGTCGGACAATACCATGATCAGTTATCCCATCCTGCTCGGCGCTTCGGCCAAGCTCAGCGCCGACGCCGCTTACGAGATCACCAAGGCGCTCTACGAAAACGACACGGAACTCCACCCCATCTACTCGTGGCTGGCGGGATGGAAGAAGGCATCCATGTTTGATCCCGCGACCACTGTCCCGTACCACGAGGGAGCCATCCGCTACTGGAAAGAGAAGGGACTGTGGACCCCGGCTGCTGAAGAGAACAACAAGAAGATTCTGGGGCAGTAGTCGTGCAACACTAGGAGGAACATACATGAAGGTCGATATCTACACTCACTTCGTGCCGCCCAAGTATCGGACCTACGTCGAGAACATGCCTCAGACCGGCCTGGCCCCGATGGAGTACCTTCGGTACATGCCGACCCTGCACGACCTGGACGAGCGCTTCAGGCTCATGGACAAATTTCCCGACGTGGTTCACTTCCTGACCCTGGCGGCCCACATACCATCAGATGTGGTCGGTCCCGGGCAAGCCCTGGAGCTGTCGATGCGAGCGAACGACGAGATGGCCGAGCTAGTTTTCAAATACCCGGACAGATTCTGTGGCGCCGCGGCGGTGGTGCCGCTGAACGACATCGACGCCGCTTTGAAGGAGCTGGACCGGGCCATAAACGACCTGCACCTGCGAGGGGTGCTGGTGAGGGTCCCCATAAACGACAGGGGCCCCGATGCGCCCGAGTTCTGGCCCCTTTGGGAGGCTATGGCCAACTATAATCTGCCCATCTGGCTCCATCCGCAGCGGCGGCGCGACGTCCCCGACTACGCCGCCGAGAAAATCGACTCGAAGTACATGATCTGGCACCTCTGGGGCATCGTCTACGAAACCACCGTGGCGATGACTCGGCTGGCCTTCAGCGGCGTATTCGACAAGTTTCCCAACCTGAAGTTCATTACCCACCACTGTGGAGCGATGGTGCCTTTCTTCTCCGATCGCATCGACCATCACTACGATCAGGCGGAGATGCGCCAGGGACCCGAATGGAACTTCAAGAGGGGCCTGAGGGAGAAGCCGGTGGAGTACTTCCGGAAGTTCTACAACGATACGGTGGTCAACGGCAACACTTCGGCGCTGATGTGCGGCTACGATTTCTTTGGCGCCGATCACCTGCTCTTCGCGACCGATTTCCCCTTCGACGCTCAAATGGGGGTTATCGAGACCAGGAGCGCCATAGAAGCGATAGAGCGAATGGCGATTCCCGAATCGGACAAACAGAAGATCTTCTACGAAAACGCCCGCAAGATCGCCAGATTGCCGGTGTAAGATCAAAGTTTGAGTTAGCGCGCTTCTCCTCTCCCTTCCGCGGAAGGGAGGGGAGAAGGGTCGGGAAAGAGTATTACTGCCCCAGCAGCTTCTTCTGAATTGCTTCGGTCTGCGGGGTCCACTTACCGATCTCTTTCCAGAAGCGGACGGCCCCTTCATGATAGGGAATGGCTGGCGCAGGATCGAACATAGTCGCTTGCTTCCAACCCTTGGTCCAGGCGTGGACGGGCTGCACTTCCTTGATGGGCTTCACGTCCGAATCGGCGCGTACCACCAGAACCGTCACCGGGAGCTGGTTGCCGCTCATCACCACCCTGAGGTTCTTGTTCGCCTTTGGGTGGCCGCTAGTGCCGTTGTAGGCCCAGCCGGCGTCGGGTCCGCTGATCACGCCGAACTCCAGTTCCCCACTTTCAACCATGGGCATCCAGGCGGCCGGTCCGGCGAACGGCTTGACCGTCACCTTGATAGGGGTATGGTCGCTTACCACCTTGGCAATAGCAGTGCCCACGGCGTTTTGCCCACCTCCCAGCGTGCCGCTTCCGATGGCGACGTAGGTCGGCATATCCTTCTTGGCGGCCGCCTTGGGCTCGGCAGGCTTGGACTCGGCAGGCTAGATCCTTCGCTCCGCTCAGGATGACAAAGAATATACCCTGTGAATCGAGGGGTTGCGCTTGCGAGGGGGACGGGTTTGTGCTATTTTTAGGGAGGCGCATCGTACAGTTAGCGCCCCAGGAGTCTTAAATTGGTCTACGATTTTCATACCCATAGCTTGTACAGCGACGGGATCCTATTGCCCGTGGAGCTCATCCGCTACGGCGTCGTCAATGGATACAGCGCTATTGCCGTTGCCGATCACGTGAGCCCTGGTAACCTCTCCAACGTGCTGCGGCAGGTCATTCTCGACTGCGAAGCCTGCTCACGGCACTGGGGCGTCACGGCCGTTCCGGCGGTGGAGCTTACGCACGTGCCGGCCAAGGGCATCGCGGAACTGGCTCGCGAGGCCAAGGCCGAGGGGGCCCGCATCGTGGTGGTGCACGGGGAAACAACCACCGAGCCGGTCGAGCCGGGAACAAACCTGGCCGCCACGCAGTGCACGGACGTAGATATCCTGGCCCATCCGGGATTCATCACTCCCGAGGAGGCCCGTCTGGCGGTGTCAAACGGTGTTTTTCTGGAGCTGAGCGCGCGGAAGGGACATAGCCTGACGAACGGGCACGTCTTGAAGGTGGGACGCGCCGTCGGGGCGAGGTTCCTGGTAGACAGCGATGCGCACGCGCCGGGAGACATGCTCACGGACAAGATCGCTCAAACCGTGGCCCGAGGTGCCGGGGTTGATGAACAGGATCTCGAGGAAATCCTACAGCGTAATCCTCAGTTGCTGCTTTCCCGGGTGAAGTACCCTTTGAAGGAGTGCTAGCGGAGCATCCTCCCCATCGCACTGCCGGTTAGCCTGTGAGCCTGGATCAGCGGTCAGCCTCGTCGGCTGGGAACCAGGGACCACTCGGCGGGGAGCTCGTAGGCGTAGACGCGGTTGGTCAATTTCTGTCCGTCGTGCAGTCGTACTTTGCCCCGGCGCCGGATCTCGGCGTAGGTGTTCTGAATCTGCACGATGCGGCGCTCACTGAGGTTGAACACGATGACTCCCGCCTTCACCGACTCCAGGCTAGCCTGGCGTGTAACGTCGTCCACTACTCTGAAGACGGGCAACTCATGTGGCTTGAGGAACTTAATGGCTTGGTGGATGGCGGAGTAGTTATCGCCGGCGTTGTGCTCGTCGAAGACGGCCAGGCCGCTGGTCACGAATTCGCGCAGCCTGCGATCGTACCTTTCCGCCAGCTCCAGCAGCTCGTCGAGCGCCCGGGCACCTTCGGCACAGGCCGCCACCAGGGCGGAAAGCGCGTGGCAATCGGCTACAAAGCTAACCGTTCCCGCCGGGGCCACCACCGTGTACCGCATCAGGTTCATAGGGCAGTTCCTCCTCCCCTCCCGACATTTATCATAGCACATGGTGCCCTTCGGTGCACACTCATATTCACATACGAGCGACCGGGCGTGATAATGTTCCGGGCGATCGCTCAATCGGCGGTGCATAAACCGGTCAAGCAGTATGGCGAGCGCCGCATGGTTCCATGACAAGGTTTCAGTATGAGGAACCATGTGATACCATAGGTAATAGAAGTCAAGATGGAGGTCTTACTCGGTGCCTGGTAGAGCAAGGAAGGCCACTTTCACTCTACACGAGGAGGTGCTCGCGGCTGTGGATGAAGCTGTGACCAGGGGGGCCGCCTCCAGCAAGAACGCCTTTGTGGAACGCGCGCTGCTGAGAGAGTTGAAAGAATTGCGGCGGCGAGCGCGCCGGGCGCGATGGGAAGAGGCCGCTAAAGATCCTCTCTTTCGACGAGACATAGAGGACGTCGAGAAAGGGTTCAGTAGCGCTGATGCGGAATCGGCACGGGGAATCAGTTGATGCCGGTTCTCCAATGGGCGGTGATGGAAGCCAGCCTTGACCCGGTGCGGGGTTCGGAGCAAAGGGGGAACGCGGCCGGTCCTCATCGTGAGCAACCTGGAGTTCAATCAGGCGATGCCGAACGTAACCGTGCTCCCGCTTTCCTCAACCCTGCGAAAACTATATCCGTCCGAAGTGTAGCTTCCTCAACACAAGGCGGGCCGGCGGCTGGAGTCCATCGTGTTGGCTCACCAGATTAGAACGATCTCTAAGCAGCACCTGGTGCGCTTTATAGGTTACCTGGAGGACCCCGCGTTGCGCCAGTCCGTGCGGGAAGCGATGAGAGAACATCTCGATCTGGAAGATAACCTGTGATGACGGTGTCTAGAGTCTACCTGTTCTTCCAGATCGGCTTGCGCCGCTCCAGGAAGGCGTTGATGCCTTCGACGGCGTCTTCGGTCTTCATCATCTCGTTCTTATAGTCGCTCTCGACCGATTCCATAGCCGCTCTTAGCGGCAGATCGAGTGCCCTCAAGTAGGCCTTCTTGGTGCACTGCAGTATGACGGAACTCTTGTCCGTTAGTCGGCCCAGGAAGTTGTCAACGGCCTCTTCCAGTTGGTCCTCGGGAACTACCAGGTTCACCAGGCCCAGGTCTTTGGCCTCGGCCGCGCTGACGTTGTCCCCGGTGAGCAACAGCTCCAGGGCCTTCTTGTGTGTTATCAGGTAATGCAGGGTAGCGACGGCCACGGAGGGATAGACACCCACTTTTATCTCGGGCTGACCCAGCTGCGACCGGTCCGAGGCGATCACCATATCGCAGGATATGGCCACCTCGCACCCCCCGCCAAGTGCGACGCCGTTGACGACGGCCAACGTGGGCTTGGGACTAACCATCAGCTTGTAGCACAGCGAATCGAAGCCGGATAGCATCTGATCCATAAGGTCCGGCGCGTGGTCCTTGACGTCCACTCCCGCCGAAAAGGCTTTGTTCCCAGATCCGGTCACGACGATCACCTTAACGCTCTCATCGGCCTGGGCATCGTCGAATGCCTTGTGCATCTCCGACGTGGTCTTGATGTCGAGAACGTTGTAAGGCGGGCGATTGATGGTTATCTTGGCGACCGCGTTTGCTTTCTCATAAAGGATGTTGTCGAAGGCCATGTTTATCTCCTTAGCACGGTTTCTCTTGTACGCTCCGGTCGATGATCATTAGGTGTCGGAGGTTTGAAGTAGGCAATCAGTGCACCCCTGGTACAGAAGCTTAGCAGACCTTCTCAAGGTTGTCAATGCAAGATCGGA
>JAMDCE010000428.1:0-5541 GCA_023489135.1 Chloroflexota bacterium | reverse complement strand
CCGTCTCAGGGTCGTCAATGCACTTGACAAACGGGTTCGTTGCGCTAAACTGGGGCAGTATTCGAGTTTTTTGTGGCCAACAAGGCCGCCAAGGAGGAAGCGTTGAGGCTAGAAGAGCTAAGGGGCTTTGGTCTAACGGAAGACCAGAACATGGTTCGCGAGACCGCTCGCGATTTTGCCGAGAAGGAGATCATCCCCCACATAGATGAGTACGAGCGAGAGGGACGCTATCCCAAGGAGATCATTTCAAAGCTGGGAGAGCTCGGTTTTCTGGGCTGCCTGATTCCCGCGGAGTACGGGGGACCGGGACTGGACTTCGTGAGCTACGGGGCGGTCTGCGAGGAGATAGCGCGCGGCGACTGGCTCAGCGCCTCGGTTATCTCGGTGCAGAACTCCCACTAATCCTAATACTTCCTGAAGTTCGGCTCTTCGGAGGATCTAAAGCGCAAGTACCTGGAGCCGATGGCGCGGGGCGAAATGATCTCCTCCGCGGCGCTGACCGAGCCGAACGCCGGCTCGGACCTGGCCAGCCTGGAGACCTCGGTATTTCCTGGTGCCGGCGGATACGTTTTGAACGGGTCCAAGATATTCATCTCCCACGCCAACCACGCCGACGTTTTCTTCGTCCTGGCGACGTTGGATCGCTCGCTGCGCCACAAGGGAATCTGCGCCTTCATCGTGGAGCGCAACTCGCCGGGGGTCGGCTGCAAGCCCATCCCAATGCACTGCTTGAAGAGGGGAAACACGGCTGAGGTGGCGTTCGAAGACGTGTTCGTCCCCAAAGAGAATCTGTTGGGCAACGAGGGCGAGGGCTTCAAGATCGTGGGCGCGGCGCTGGATCGTGGCCGGTTCTCGGTGGCCTCGCGGGCCATCGGCCACGCCCAGGCGTGCGTGGATGTGGCGCTGAAGTACGCCAACGAGAGGTCGCAGTTCGGCCAGACCATAGCCAACTTCCAGATGATCCAGCAGCTACTGGCCGACATGATCAGCCAGACCGAGGCCGCGCGACTTCTGGTGCGCCGCGTTGGCCTGCTCAAAGACGCGGGCGTGGAGCGCGCCTCGTTCGAGGCCTCCATGGCCAAGCTGATTGCCTCGGACAACTGTATGAAGGTGGCCACCGACGCGGTGCAGGTGTTCGGGGGCTACGGCCTGGCCGAGGAGTTCCCCGTCGGCCGCTACTTCCAGGAAGCCAAGGTCTTCCAGATAATCGAGGGCGCCAACCAGCTGCAGAGGGCCCTGATCGCGGAATACGCGTTGGGGTTGAGGAAGTATTAGGATTAGTGGACCGCCACCCGCCGCCTCTTCTGCATCTGTTTTCTCCGCATGAGGTCCACGAAGGCTTCCAGGCGGGTTTGCAGGCCGGCTTTGCCGCCCTGTTCGTCCAGGATGACGGAGAGGACGGGGATGTCGTGGTCGCGGCTGACTTGGGGCAGCAGGTTCTGGGCGATGATCTCGGGCATGCAGGTGAAGGGCTGGATGTGCACGATCCCGTCGAAACCATCCTGGGCGTGCAGTATGGTCTCGCCGATGGAGGCCATGGCGTCGCCGCTGGGGTCGTACCGCATGTAGGGCCGGGCGGCCTTCTTGACCTTGGCGCCGTGGCCCATGCCCAGGGCCTCGATGAAGAGCCAGACCTTGGCCCAGTCGGAGATGTAGGCCGAGCGCGTGACCTCGACCCGCATCTTGCCCAACTCCTCTTCCATGTCCATGTTGCAGAAGGGCTCGACGGACATGAAGAACTCGCCCTGCAGTCCCACGCGCAGCACGTCGACGCTCGGGCCCTGCTCGACCGCGTCGAGCTCGGCCATTATCGCCTTCTTGGCCTGCTTGAGGGTGTCGGGATCGTGGGCGGCGCAGATGCGCTCGCCCGCCGTGCGCCAGATCTTGGTGGTGGTTCCCTGCACCTTCTCCCTCGGTCTCACCTGGTGGACGTGCCGCTCGATATCGTCGATGTAGAATAGCTGGGTCAAGCCGAACTTGATGTCGCCCACTATGTGCGGCCAGGAGTTGTTTTGCAGCAGTGTCTTGATGAACTCGGCCAGGCCGACGACCTGCTTCTCCTGCCAGTCGAAGCAGTACATCTTGAAGTCATAGCCCAGGTCCCTGAGGGTGGTCTCGTGCAGCTTGGAATAGTACCCCAGGCGACACAGGCCGGGGCCGGCAACGCCGAGAAGGGTATCGGCGCCCAACTCGAGGGCCTCGATGTAGTTCCCGAGCATGGTCTTGAAGGGCATGCAGACCCATTCGGGCGAATGCTTGGTTCCCAGTTCAACGGTTCTCTTGCTGCAGGGAGGAGGAGGGATGCACTCGACCCCATTTTTGTCGAAGAGCGCTTTGAGCGCTACCCAGGCTGACCCCATGTGGGGGAACGATACTTTCACGCCGTGTTGAACCTACCCTTCTCCAGTATCTTCCTGATGGTCTCCTGGTCGCTCCAGGGATGCTCCGTTTCGCCGAAGCACATCGACTTCTCGTGGCCCTTTCCCGTCACCATGACCAAATCACCGGAGCGAGCCTCCCCAAGAGCGAAGGCTATGGCGTCGGTCCGGTCGCCGATCACGCGGTATCCCTCGCCTTGTCGTCGCCCGGCCTTTAGAAGCCCCTCTTCGATCTGGCGGTTGATCTCGTCGAGGCCCTCGGTCCGCGGGTCTTCCGCTGTAACTATCACCAGGTCGGCCAGCCGGCCGGATATCTCGCCCATCAGCGGTCGCTTGCCCCGATCTCTCAGCCCGGCGCAGCCGAAGACCACGATCACCCGACCGCGCGTCAGGCTCCGCCCCAGCGTGAGCGCCTGCTCCAGGCTGCGGGGCGTATGGGCGAAATCCACCAGCACGTCGAAGTCTTGCCCGCCATCGATGGGCTCCATGCGGCCGGTTACGCCGCGGAAGCTTCTCAGCCCCTCGGCCATGTGCTGCAGCGAGATACCCTGAGAAACGGCCGCTGCTATTGCCGCTAACATGTTATACACATTGAACTTCCCAAGCAAGGGGCTAGTTATCTCCACGTCCCCGTTCGGGGTGGTAGCAATGAATCTGGTGCCCTTTGGCGAAAGCTCGATTTCCCTCGCGCCGACACCGGCAGGATTCTCAAGGGCGTAGGTAAGAGAAAGGTCGGCCGGGAACCGGCGCAGGTAATCGAATGAGGTGTCGTCGGCGTTAGTAACGCTCACCTTGAGAACGCCGTCCTTGCGGTAAGCAGTAAGCTGAGCAAACAGCTTGCCCTTGGCTGCCAGGTAAGCCTCGTAGGTTCTGTGGTAGTCGAGGTGTTCGTGGGTCACGTTGGTTACCACGGCCACGTCGTAGGCGGTTCCCAGCGTCCGGTCCTGATCCAGCCCGTGCGAGGTGGTCTCAATGATGGCGTACTCCATCCCCTCCGCCACCATCTGGGCGAGGAATCGCTGAACCTCGGGCGGGTCGGGCGTAGTGGTGTGAAGGCCCGTATCGCTGGCCCGGCCGCCGATGGTGGCGCTGACGGTGGTGATGAGCCCGGTTTTCTTCCCGGCCGCGTCCAGGATCGCTCCTATCAGGCTGCTGGTCGTCGTCTTGCCGTCGGTGCCCGTGACGCCGATCACCTTCAGCTTTCGACCGGGGAATCCGTAGAAAGCCGACGACAGGAGGGCCAGGGCCGGGCGAGAGGCGGGTACTACGACCTGCGTTATCTTACCGGCCGCGCTCGACGGCCTTTCGCATACCACTGCCGCCGCGCCGCGGCCGACCACGTCGGGAATGAAGGCGTGGCCGTCGCGCTGCGTCCCCGGGATGGCCACAAACAGAGCCCCCGGCCTGGCCTGCCGGGAGTCGATCACGATTTCCCCTATTTCTGTGTCCGGATTGCCGATGATCTCTTTGGTATCGAGCGCGTCGACCATCTCTCGTAGTTTCACGTTTTTCCCCGTTGTCTACTAGCTCACTCGGATGAGGGTGTCAACTAATGGGTATTGAGGGTCGCCGACTCCGTTACCACTCAAGCCACCCAATTGATTACCCTCGCCAAGCCCGGCGAGCTAGGCTTGCGATTTGTCAAGCTGTCGCACTTTGCCGATGAAGCTGCGCAGCAAGGGCACGGAGCGGACCCACAGGAGGTAGCGGCTGGCCGAGTACACGTAGTCGTACGCCCCGGCGAAGCGGACGACATCTCCGCCGAAGCCTCGCTTAAACTGGTAGACGCCCCAAAGGGCCGAAGCGCTCGCGTCTGTCTTGCTTCCGGCCGAGCCATTCTTGCCCTTTCCGTTACCGTGATCCTTCCCTCCGATGCGGCCCTCTTCCACGTCTTCAAGGTCCTGTCCCAGAGCCGCGGCCTGCCCCACCTCGTCGGGGATTCCCCACATGTCGTAAGCCGTGCATCCCACCGATTTGGCCCACCTGAGCGACTCCCACTGTAGGAGATCGCTCGGCTTCAGGTTGCGGTGACGCCCGCTCGATGCTCCGTACATATAATACGCTTTTGGGCCCAGTCTGAACAACATGGTGCCCGCTATCACTTCATCGCCGTAGGTGGCCAGCAAGAGCTGTGCCATATCCCTGCTTCGGAGAAGCTTCCAAACCTTATCGTAGTACTCCAGGGAGTGCACGGAGAAACCGGCGCGGTGGCTGGTAGCCTGCAGCAGAGAGTAGAAGACCTGAGCGCCGTCGTCGCCGGCCTCGGCGATCCTGATGCCCTTGCGTCCGGCGAGCCCGACGTTGTAGCGGGTCTTGATGTTCAACCGGGAGCTAATGACATCCAGCTCGAGTGAGAGGTCCACGACGATGGTGCTGCGGGGCTGGATCTCGGTTGCGGGTCGGAATCCCCAGGTGGTGAACACCTGATGACACGAAGATGAGTCCAGAAGCGGTGGCTCCACCTTAAAGAAGATAGCTCCGTGGGCGTGCACGGTACGGTGGATAGTGTCCAGAAGTCGCTCCAAGGGGTCCGGATTGCAGGGATCGAACAGGGGGCCTCTGGGACAATAGGCTATCGTGCCTGTGGGAACCTGGCGCAAGAAGACCTGGGCACAGGCCATCATCCGGCCTTGGTCCAGGGCCGCGAACCGCAGGGTTCTCCATCCCTGCGAAGCCTTGAACTCGCCCCATTCGAACGACTGAAGGATGTTCCCCGTCGCATGCTCAGCGACCCACGAGTTCCAGGTGTTGCGGTCGTCGAGAAGTCGAACTTCCATCATCTTCCTCCCCTCCCCAACCCAATGACCATCCCGACCATAAAGGCGCCGGCAAACCGAGTGCCATACTAGTCTTCCAGGCCCCTCTGGGGCGCCGCCAGGAACGAAAACACGGGTCTCACGCGAAGCCGCGAAGAGGAATCTAATGTTTGCCTTCGCGTTCTTCGCGGCTTCGCGTGCGGCAAAATCATTCTCGTGTTAAACACGCCCTACGCGACGCGCATTATAACACAACTACTACCTCACGGCAACTCGCCGAATTGACTCATCAAAAACCTTACTTTGCGTGATTCGTTGCCTCATCAGAGAATCTTACCGGCCACTGGGCAGTTGTATCCCCTGGTGGTTGGAGAAGGTGGGAGATGATGAGTCAATGCAGCAAGCGG
>JAMDCE010000019.1 GCA_023489135.1 Chloroflexota bacterium | reverse complement strand
AGAGAAGCCATTCGGATGGGACCTGGTGATGCCCGAGATGGATGGAGCGGCGACGACGCGGGCCATCCGCCAGAAGTGCCCGGATGTGCAGGTCATCGCCCTGACCAGTTTCAAGGAGGAGAACCTGGTGCAGGCTGCCCTGCAGGCCGGCGCCATCGGCTATCTGTTGAAAAACGTTTCGGCCGACGAGCTGGCCAACGCAATCCGCGCCGCCAAAGCAGGCCGGCCGACCCTCGCGCCCGAGGCGGCTCAGGCCCTCATCCACAAGGCAACCCAGCCCTTGGCGCCGGGCTACGACCTGACCGAGCGGGAGCGCGAGGTGCTGGTGCTGATGGTAGAGGGGCTGAGCAACCCGGAGATAGCCGAACGCCTGGTGGTCAGCCGCTCCACCGCCAAGTTCCACGTCAGCAGCGTCCTGTCCAAGCTGGGTGTGGCCAGCCGTACCGAGGCAGTGGCCCTCGCCTTGCAGCATCACCTCGTAGAGTGATTGGTCGGTCCAATCCGCACCTGGCCTGCTCCTACGAGGATAGAGGGGCCTATACCTCATCGAAGACCTCTATCTTTTCCCACGGGATCAGGTCCCGAAAAGGCGCCTCGGCCATAAGCTCGTATGTGCGCCGCGGCGTATTGCCCCCTGATAGGGCAACCATAAATCGGCTGCGGCCAGCCGATGCTTGCAGTGCTCGTTGTACAAAGAGGTCGGCGGCGCCGACGCTCAAAGCCTCAAGATCAGGATATATCTCAATAGGCCTGGCTTTCCCTTCAATCATGCTCATGTTGACCTACACCGCACATTCTTCCACAGTCGTAAGAGGCACCCAGCTTCGTCCGTCCCTTGCCAACAACTCGTCGGCGGCGGCTGGCCCCCACGTCCCAGCTTGGTAATTTGGGAAATCAAAGGGCTTTATCTGTTCCCATACGCGCAGGATAGGAGTCAGCAAGGCCCACGCTGCCTCTACTCGATCGGCGCGGGTGAATAAAGTCGGGTCACCTTTCATTACGTCGAGCAGCAGCGTCTCGTACGCCTCCGGCGTCGGAACCTGGAATGCTTGCTGGTAGCAGAAGTGCATATCTTGCGGAACGAGGCGTATCGCCGGCCCCGGTTGTTTGACCTGGAATCGGATGAAAATCGTCTCATCAGGCTGGATGCGCAGCACCAGGCGGTTCGGCTGCCAATCGGTGACGGCCAGCGGCGGGAAGGGCTGATGAGGCGCAGGCAGAAACTGGATGGAGATTTCGGATACCTTTTGCGCCAGCCGCTTGCCGGTGCGAAGGTAGAACGGCACGCCCTGCCAGCGCCAGTTATCGACGAGCAGCTTCACGGCGGCATAAGTTTCGGTGCTCGAATTCGGGGATACGCCGGGCTCCGAGCGATAGGCTGGGACACATTCGCCATGAAGCCAGCCAGCATCATATTGGCCGCGCACGGCAAATCGCGATACTTCGTCGTCCGAAATGCGCCGCACCGCATGTAGCACGTCCACCTTCTTGTTTCGGATCTCGTCAGCCGCAAAGGAGACCGGAGCCTCCATCGCAACCAGGTTCATGATCTGTAACAGGTGGTTCTCCACCATATCGCGCAAGGCCCCGGCGTGCTCATAGTACCCGCCCCGATGCTCTACTCCTACTTCCTCGGCCACCGTGATCTGTACATTGTCTATGTACCGTCGGTTCCAGATTGGCTCAAAAAGCGAATTGGCGAAACGAAACGCCAGGATATTCTGCACGGTCTCCTTGCCCAGGTAATGGTCGATGCGAAAGATCTGGGACTCCTCGAACATGCCTGTCAGGCTCTGGTTAAGAGCCTTGGCCGAGGCCAGGTCCCATCCGAATGGCTTCTCTACGACGATGCGAGACAACTGTGGCGGGCGAGAGAGTCGAGCCTTGTGCAGCCCTTTAGCGACGGGATCGATCAAAGTCGGGGGAACGGCCAGGTAGAAGATGCGATTCGAACTGCCGATGCCCCACGACCTATCCTGCTGCGATAGCCGTTGGGATAGGTTTGTGTACGCTGCCTGATCGCCGATATCCCCTTGCATATACATTAGATGAGGAGCGAACTCATTCCACTCTTTAGCTTCCGCCTTTCCCCGGCGGGAGAACTTGTCCACGCCGTCACGTATTCGTTGGCGGAACTGGTCTTCGTTTAGCGATTTGCTGTCTATGCCCAGCACGCCGAAGTGGTCAGGTAGCCAATGATCGAGGAACAAGTTGTACAGCGCAGGACCCAGCTTGCGCCAGGCCAGATCGCCGGCGGCGCCGAAGACGACAAAAATAGTGGCCTCAGGGCGAGAGTTTGTTGCCATAACGTCTCCTCACTAGTCCTTGGTCCATTCGGTGTGGAAAACACCTTTCGCATCGACCCGCTCGTAGGTGTGGGCGCCGAAGTAGTCACGTTGGGCCTGGATCAAATTGGCTGGCAGCCAGGCGCTGCGATAAGCGTCATAGTAGGCGAGAGAGACGCCGAACGCCGGCATCGGAATTCCACATTCAGTGCTAGCGCAGGCCACCACCCGCATATCGCTCTGTCGCGCATTCAAGATATCTGAGAACTGCTCATCGACCAGCAGGTTCGGCAGGCCCGGGTTGTTCCGGTAAGCAGCGCGAATCCCCTCCAGGACGGCTGCCCTGATGATGCAGCCGCCGCACCAGATGCGGGCGATAGTCTCCATATCCAGGCCGTAGCCGTAGGCTTCTGACGCGTGGCGAAGCAGGGCCATCCCCTGCGCATAGGTGATTATCATTCCCGCGTACATTGCGTTGCGTAGCTGGTCAAGGAAACGTACGCGGCCGCGCCTGAGCTTGTAGTCAGGACCGCCGAGCAGCTTGCTGGCGTCCACCCGCTCCTCTTGCCGCGTGGATATGTTCCGAGCCGCCACTGCAACGTCGATCGTCGGCGTCGGCACCCCAAGCTCCATCGCGTCTTGCGATGCCCACATCCCTGTTCCCTTCTGCCTGGCCCGATCAAGGATCACGTCGACCAAGCACTTGCCGGTCTTTTCATCCACTCGGTGGAAGATATCGGCAGTGATGTCGAGAAGGTATGAGTTGAGCTCGGTCTCGTTCCAGCGCCTGTAGATAACGTGCAGCCTCGCATCGGATAGGCTCAGTCCCCGCTTCATCAGATCGTAGGTCTCAGCGATCAGTTGCAGCAGGCCGTACTCGATGCCATTGTGGACCATTTTGACATAGTGGCCGGCTGAGCCAGGGCCGAGATAGGCGACACACGGATCGCCGTTGACGTGTGCGGCGATGGCCTCGAAGAGGGGCCGCACTCGCTCGTAGCCCTCCTTCGGTCCGCCGGGCATGATGCTGGGACCGTGCCGCGCCCCGTACTCTCCCCCTGATACACCAACGCCCAAGTAGAGGATGCCCTTCTCGGCCAGCGCTTTCCCCCGCACGTTCGTATCGGTGAAGTGGGAATTCCCGCCATCCATAATCAGATCGCCGGGCTCCAGATGAGGCAATAGATCGCGGATGACCTCATCCACGGGCGGGCCAGCCGGCACCAGTATCATGACGGCTCTGGGCTTGCGCAACAGCGCAACCATCTGCTCCAGGCTTTCCGCGCCCTGGATGTCCCGCTTCTCAGCCTCGTCCCGCAACGATTGGACCTTGCTCGTGTCCGTGTCATAGCCAGCCACGGAGTAGCCGTGGTCCGCCATATTCAGCAACAGGTTGCGGCCCATGACGCCCAAGCCGACCATTCCTATCTCGTAAGTTCTATTGTCCATATCCTTACCCCTTTGCAGCATCTACCTCTCAGCCCGGCCTATTCGGAGAGGCCCAGCACCGCGAGGGCCTTCCGCGTGGTCTCGTAGTCAGTATGATAGATGCCCTGAATGCCCAGCGTTTCGGCAACTTCAACAAACATCGCTCGGTCCTCGATGTAGGCGCTCTCTTGAGGCGCCGCCTGCGCGACATCCAGGGCGAGGCGGGAGAGATCGGTATCGGGCTTGCGAATATGGGCGAAGCAAGA
>JAMDCE010000548.1 GCA_023489135.1 Chloroflexota bacterium | reverse complement strand
CACGGATGCATTCTCGCACAGGCATAGAGTACCTCCCTACCGTACTATCGCTTGATAGATAGAATACTCCATATCTCGGAGTTTTGCAACACTCTCGGCCGGTCGCCCCTACGAGATGCCCGGGCGAAAGCGCTTCAAAACGAGTATCGCTGTCGATTCTGATGGTAGTGGTCCGACCCCGTTCCTGACCAACATCAAGCTACGCAGTGGATCGTAGGGGCGACCGGCCGGTCGCCCTGCCGCGTCCGAATCCTTTGATTCGTCTACTAATGCGCATCACGCGTTAAGGACCTGCTGCTACAGGCCGCTCCTTATCCTGCGACGCGCCGTGCCCCTACTCTCGGCCGGCTTCCAGCCTCTCACGAGGACCGGAAGCGGACTCCCGCAACAGCTTGTTTTCCCGCTCGAGCATCAGCACCTGATCGAGAAGGCGGCGATTCTCCTGTTCCAGGTCCCTCAACTGCCAGCGGTATCGGAAGTAGTACACAAAGAGGTACATTACCGCCGATACGACTATCAGGAGGATTATCAGCGCAATGCCGATCAGCTCGATCATCTACCTCCCCCGGAAGGAGCCGGTGCAGGCGACCCGGGTTGGCCAGGGCTCGGCGGGGTTGGCGAGACAGGCTGCCCGATGCTCACCAATGGGGTTGCGCCGCCCGCCACCTGCGGTAGCTTGCCGTCCCACTTGGTCGTCTCCAGGTAGCGGATGAGCTCCGGCGTGATGCTCTGGGCCCGCACGCGATTGGACTCGGCCTCGCCCCTGGCTCGCTCGATGGAAGAATCGGCGTCGGCTTTGGCATCGACCAGCTTCTGCTTGGCTTGAATCTCTTTCTGAGCCAGCATCTGTTCCTCGCGTCCCACGTTCTGCTGCGCGGTCTGCTTCTGCTCGATGGCCTGCTGGTATTCGGGGCTGAAAGCGATGTTGCTGATGTAGATGTCGTCCACGATAATCCCGTAGCGCTCCAGGTTCTGGGCCAGCTTCTCTTTGGTGTACCGGCGGACTTCGTCGCGCTTTTGAAGTATCTCGGCGGCGCGATACTGCGGCACCACCTCCTTGATGAAGTCGCTAAAGGCGGGATCGATAACCTTGGTCGCGAAATCCAATCCCACCCTCTGATACAGGTCGTTGGCCTGCGCCGGATCGAGGTGATAGTTCATCATTCCCGTTAGCTTGACGCTTTGCTGCTCCATGCTGGCCGCGTCGATTTCCTTGAAGGGATGGGGCTGAACTCGCACGTCGATCTGATGTATCTGGTTCACGAAGGGAAGTCGCAAGTGAAAGCCGGGATAGAGAACCCCCGGCTCGACCCTGCCGAAGGTGGTCACCACGCCCACGTTGCCCGCCGTGACCACAAAACCGGACATGAAGATTCCGATGACGAATAGAAGAGCGACAACCGCGACCGTGGTGCAGCCGACGAGCTGCATGGTGCTTTGTCTTTTTGACTTCATTATTCCCCCAGATAGGGTTGACATAGGTGCGCCTCCCGTGGTCGTTTTGCCTAAGCTACGCAGCATATTCTCGATATCGTTATCGCCGGGTTCGCCTTGGTCGCCGCCGCCCGCACTCTTTTTCGGCATACAATGCCCTCCACTCGACGGACATACTAACATCAATAGCGCTGTCTAGCAATGGTACTCTTGCGTGGCGCCATGGATCGTGACGAGGCTGTTGCACATGAGCCGGACTTCCCGGCACCTGGGTGGGCGCTGCAGGAGCGCGGGGCCGTGGCCCAGGGCAAAGATGCTTATCTTCAGGGCCTTGAGCTTGGCCAGAAGCTCCGCCCGGGCTTCGTCCGAAGGAACCGAGGCTCTGGCGATATCCAGGACTTCGTCGGCCCTCGCCGAGACGATGGGTCCGGCCACCGGCCCGCGTCTGACGAACAGATCCGACGTGAAGAGGATTTGATCGACTTGCTCGTAGGCCAGCAGTCCATCCCAGAGGTGCATCTCGGAGGGGTAGGTTATGAAGCTGAGCTGTCGGCGGCCCAGATCGAGGGTGTCACCTTCGCTCTTTACGACGGTGTTGTTGCAGATGGCAAATCCCGCCAGCTGGCGAGCGGTAACGGCGGGTCCAACCGGGAGCATGTTCTTGGCCACGGCCATCAGCTTCTGCAGCGCCCCACACTCGTCGGCCTCGAAATGGGAGACAAAGGCATAGGCGACATCCTCGGGGCTTATCACCTTCTTAATACAGGCGAGAACGTCGTCGAAAATGAGCGCCGAGCCGGTATGGACCAGGGTGTTCTTCTCGTCCTTGATGAGGTACTGGTTGAAGAACATGCCAATCTTGTCGTCGTAGGTGGCGATGCGATAAACGCCATCCAGGATTTCGTCGATGTTTGCCATCGGTTCTCCTCCTCCGGTTTCTATTGCTTGAGCGCGATTTCGCGAATGTGAATCTTGGCCCTCTCGCCGCTGTTCAAATCCTGGATTTCGATGCGTACCCTGGTGACCTGTGGCGGCGGAGTTCCAAAGGGCAATTCGATGTGGGGATCCCCGGGAAGGCCACGATAGGTCTGGCTATAGGTTGCGGGAGTGGCATTCTCGCCCGCGTAAAGCGAAACGCTCACCGTGAAGTCCATATGGCCGAAGTCCGCGCTGAGGCCGGTAAATGAATGTGGATTGGGGAACTCGAATTCCACCAGGGCCGGATTCGCCTCCATTACCCGGACCAACGTGGACGTGTCGCCGTCGAGTATATCGACCAGCCGCCCGGCTTCAAACAGCGAATGGCGCACAGTAACCGATTCGCCACCAACGGTAGCCTGTTCGACCACCGGCCGACGGCGCGCCTCTTTCTCCGCGGCGAAGACGCGGTCGACGTCGTCCACGTAGGCCAGACGCACGAAGAAGAAGCCGTCCTGGCCGTTAGGATAAGGAAGCTTGCGATCGATCTGGATTCGCTTGAACTTATTGCTTGCCTGCGCGCGCCGGTATTCCTCGGGAGTCATCACGAAAATGGCCGAGTCGTCCAGCGGCCGTCGCTCGAAAATCCAGCCGTCCACGTTCTGCGTCTGCACCCGCGAATCGTTGGGCACAAAGAACGGCAGAAAGATGTCGGTGCCGTTGGCCCAGGTCGGCGTCAGATACACGTGGACACCCGAAGACCCTTTTAGGTACTGTGGAATGACCTCGAAAAGCTGCTTGGCGCCCCACTGCATCCCGTACAATCCATAGTTTGGGTACCACAGCGGGCCATTGGCCAGCGCCATTTGCAGCATGCTCAAACCGGCCAAGGCTCCCACCAGGAAACCAGCGATCATGCTTGCCGCGCGCACTTCCTTGGATTTCGCCCAACTGAGAACCCAGTCCAGGCCCAATGTCACAAATATGCTGGCCGGTATGATGAACGCCAGCACGCGGGTGATCGAAATGTCCGCCAGCGCGGCTCCAAACGGCGCAGCCAGCGTGGCTACCAACAGCGTGCGATATGCCGAAGTCCTGAGGCGCCGGCACGCGAAAGCCAGTCCCAGCAACCAGAACGGCAACGTGACGAGCGGCAGATTCCCTGAATCCCGCCACTGGTGCCGGATGAGATCGTGAGCGTTGGGAAAGAACCAGTAGTTGGGGGACAACCCGTAGGCGTAGGTAGCAATGAACTTCGACACCTTGTCCGGGAGCGGGGTGTTGCGAAGCAGGTATGAATCGAGAATGCGCAGCTGCGATACCATAGCTTCGGGGTGCTCCATACGGAAGCGCAGATAGGGCACCGCCAGGACCAGAACCAGCAACAGCCCCTTGCCCACCGTCCTCCGGTTCTGGAAATGATACCGGAAGTCGGAAATCGACAGGAGCAAAGCCGTGATGGCCATGATCGCCTGGCCGTTGGCATACGAGTAGAACACCGCGCCCCCGGCAACGATGGCCGGATAGAGGTAACGCGCCGAGCGACAACGGTAGAGCAGATAGAACAGCACAAACCAGCTGTAAAACGAAACCATGGTGACGGTCTCGAAGGCCGTCCGCGAGTGCAAGAACCACGCCGGAAAGGTAGCCAGGATTAAGACCGACAGCCACCAGAAGCGCATCTTGAAGACCAGCTTGCAGGTTAGCCCGACCGCCACCGCGCTGGATAGGCTCCAGGATCGCCGAGGTCGCTCGGGTCACCACAATCGAGGAGCCGAAAAGTGAAGCCATAATCCCCTGCAAGTAGACCGTCAGGCTCAGGTTCCAGTAGGGCCCGTTGGGGAAGAACGGGGGCAAAAACACGCCTCTGGCGTCGTGGAAGCCGCGGCGCACCAGCTCCAGGCCCAGGTTCGTCTGCACGGCTTCGTCCGAAAAGAAGTAAATAGGGAACTGATCGAGGGCCAGGAGACGAGTTAGGCCGTAAACTCCCAGCGCCAAGATGAACAGGATAATGCCCAGCTTGTCTAACACGTCGATCTTCCTAGAACTGGCCAGTAAATTGAAAACAGGCAGCCACGAAGATCTGATCCCTCCGCTCCCTCCACGCCATGACTCGGCCGTGCGCGGGGAAATCGACCCAAAGGATGGGCTGAGGGTGCGAAGGCGCTGCGTAGTCTTCCTCAAGCCCACGAGAAGATCCGGGACCAACAGACCCAATGTCGCGATTAGGGCCAGCAGGCTGATGACGAGGCCGAGATTGAAAGGGGTTGAGCTGAAAGTGAAGACGTACTTGTGCAAGCCCGGCTGAAGGTCTGCGGCAACGTAGCCGCCCACGTTTCTGAGCGGTTGCTCGCGGCCGTCCACCTGAACCTGCCAGCCGGGATACATGTTGGACAACACCACGAGAGTCGAGCCCGAGTTCCCCTGGGAGACTATCTCCACGCTGTTAGGCCCCGATGCCACTGCGGTCACAGCAGTGACTTCGTTACTTTGTACCTCTCGGTCTTGCGGAGCGCCCGATAGCTTTTCGTTCTGAATGGCAAAGGCGTAGGGTAGACTGGACGGCAACCTGTAAATGGTATGAGTGGCAGTACGTCGAACTGCAACCGCGTCTGTCTCGACCGGCGCACGATCGTTGCCGAGTATCACGTAGTTTGGCCGGGCGCGCACCGGCCGTTGGCCCGGCATATTGGGATCATAGCGCACGAATTCAAAGCCATACCAGGAGTCAATGTTGCGCACCTCGTTCTGGAAAAAGGGGCCATGCCAGTTGTTAGGCGTGCCAACGTAATATAGCGAGTTATCATGTTGAGCCAACCAGCCTACCAGATCGTGTGAAATCTCGTAGCGCTCATGGGTGCCGATCACCTGCCGATTGTGTGTGTAGATATCGGCGACCGACCAGACCATGAACGCGCACAGCACAACGGGCCCAACACGAGGAAGAGACCCGCGAACCGCGGACTGGACGGCTCCCGCTCTACGTTCTACTCCTACACGCATTAGCTTCCAGAGCGAGTCGAGCCCCAGGGCCGCCAGGAGGATAATGGCGCAGGCGCCGTAGATGAGGATGCGCGTTGGATATCGGAACTGATTTAGGATGCCGTTGCGACTGTACAGTTCGCGCCAGGGCATGTCTCGTATGTCGACCCAGGCCACGACCAAGGCAAGCAATAGGCCAAGGAAGAGTAAGAGCCTCTTGTCACGTTTCCAGACCGCCAGCGGCAACAAGAGGAATCCGACAAACGGTCCGAGCCCAGTGTAGGAGTAAAACTCCTCGGGAGGAAGGGTAGTGACCGCGTCGGCTCGTCGCGCATCGGTCGACAAATAATCGAGGAGTATTTGGCCCAGCGAGTGAGCGCCTTTCGCCTCCACGTCGATCTGTTTAGCCATGCGTGGCCAGAACTCGCCCAGAGGAAGCAATTGAATGGCGACAAGCCCAACGCTCAAGAGAGCGATGATCAGCAGGATCCAGGTTTTGCCCCGGTCGAAGATCAAGAAGGGATCCTGCCGCTTCACTCGAACCAGCGCGATCGGCACAAACAATGCGACCACCAGAAGCATATAGAAGCTGTAGTAGACGTTGCCAGAGAAAAAGAGCAAAGCCATCGAGATGACCGCTACCGCTATGTGGCGCGGGCGCCGCGTTTCCGTCGCGGCCATCAACCCGGCCAGAGCCCAGGGAATCCAGGCAAAGCCTAGGACAAAATCGTACTCGCCCTGGAAAAAGCGGGCGACCGCCTGGCCAGTGAAGGCGTAGCTCAACGCGGCCCACACTCGCACCACGGTTCCGACGCTAGAGACTTTACAGAGCCACCACATCCCCAAGCCCGCGAACAGAAAGCTCAGAAACAAGGCGATCTTGACGCCATCCGCTACTCCGAAGATAATCACCGGTAGCGTGGCCAGGGGATTGTAGGCGTGGAGAAACGGATCGGCAGCAAACGGCTGACCTGCGCGCAGATAGGGATTCCACAGCGGGAACTGGCCGTGCATAGTGATAGACTTGAATAACAGCCAATCAAGAGCCTGGACGATCTCAGATTCGTTGCCGTTCAGGACGTGTCGACTCCCGAGGTCCAGAAATCTGGAGCAGAAAGCGAGCACCACGAGGAAAATGGCGGCCCATTCCACAAGGCAAGTGCGCCAGGCGGTTTTCGCGCCGACGTCGTCCGACCGCGCTTGATCGGCCGGGAGGATCGCGGATCGGCCGAAACCTAGCCCTTCGAAGGCCGTGCGCCACCTTAGCCATCGTCCCGCACTCGGGGTCGAATGTGAATGAACCCGGGCATCCTGGTCAGGCGCACCTTCCTTGTCCTCAAACGGTCCGGATTCGCCGTCGCCATCCGGCCCGACCCCGATATGGTCCTGCGGAAGCTCGCCAGGCGATGTGCCAATCCCCGGGCCTGGGGCCTGACCCAGCCCATCCTCCTGTGGAACGGCCACCCACAACCACAAGTTGCGCAACTCGACGACGATGTCTCGTCGCCATTTTGCCAGCGAATCCCGCGATGGAGGATGTATATCGATGCCCTCAATACCGAGGACCGCCAGGAGGAAGAGAACCACCGCGCCGGCATACAGGAAAGCCCCACCCCACGAATACTGCCGCTGACCCTCGAAATAGGCCTGAGCCGCGAAAGCCAGGATCAGGCTACCCAGGGCGAAGCCGACGCCGCGCCAGGCAGCGATACTGTTGCCGCTAGTCGAGACTTGGGGAGCCGGCTCCGATTCATTCGGGGCAGCATAGGACTCGCCCGTCTGGGTGATTTCTTGCATCTGCTCCTTCACCGACCAATGTGGGAACGCGCTTATTGCCGGCTCGGCCCCTCACCACCAGGGCGACCAGCCGAGACTGTTGCAAAACTTCGCCGAGAATTAGAGGCTCCCCACCGGAGGCCAGTATTCGGCCGGTAGTAGGGACGCAGTGCCATCGTTTGGCCCAAGCAGGCCTGTCGCTCCCCACTATCGACCAGACGAGCGGGCATTTTCCGGAGTTTTGCAACTATCTCAGCCGGTCGCCCCTACAAGCGCCCGAGCCAAATCGCTTCAAGACCGCCACCGTGCTCGATTCCTGATGTAGGGGCGACCGGCTGGTCTCCCCCCATCGGCGCCCGAGCCGTTGGCCGCGGCCACCCCCTCGAAAAAAGGCATCAAACGCCTTCGGCCCACGGACGTCGGATTGCATTATAGTTCGGTCCTGCATTCCACGCAATCGTTGACCGATATTGACTTGCCGGGCGGACAGGCGTAAGATTCCGGTATCGATGATGTACGGGTATTTGGCAACCTCACCAATCGATTTGAACGCATGGTACAAGTAACTTGACCGATTACTCCTTCGTGGGAAAAAGGGTCCCCAGAATCGACGCGTTGGAAAAGGCGACGGGAGCCGCCCGCTTCACCGACGATCTTGAGCTGCCGCACACGCTCCACGGAAGAATCCTCTGGAGCCCACACGCTCACGCCCGCATCTTGCACATTGATACATCCAAGGCTGAACGCCTTCCGGGCGTCAAGGCGGTGATCACCGGTAAAGATTGGGGAAACTTCAAATACGGCGTCTTCCCGGCCACCCGCGACCAGCATCCCCTGGCGGTGGACAAGGTGCGCTACATCGGGGATGAGGTTGCGGCGGTGGCTGCGACAGACGGGGATACGGCCGAGGAGGCGCTGGAGCTGATCCGGGTGGAGTACGAGGTCCTCCCGCCGGTTTTCGACCCTGACGAGGCGATGAGGGAGGGCGCGCCGCTGGTTCACGACGCGGCACCGGGCAACGTCAGTATACACGCCAGGACCGAGCTGGGCGAGGTGGACAAAGGCTTCCGCGAAAGCGACTACCTGCGCGAAGACCGATTCGAGACGCAAGCCGTGGCCCATTGCCAGCTGGAGCCCTACGTGGCGCTCGCGAGCGTCGACCCCTCGGGGAAGCTGGAGATCTGGACCCCCAACCAATCGCCTTTCACCAAGCGACGGGCGCTGGCCAATGCGCTGAGGATGCCCCTGGACGACGTGCGGGTGCTAAAGTCCTACATCGGCGGCGCCTTTGGGGGTCGCTCCGAGACCTTCGCCCTCGACTTCTGCGCCGCCTTGCTTTCCAGAAGGACCGGCCGGCCGGTGAAGATCACCTACAGCCGAGAGGAGAGCTTTCGCTCGACCCGGCAGAAACACCCTTTCATACTCTATCTGAAGACCGGAGTGAAGCGGGACGGCACCATCGTCGCCAAAGACCTGCGCATCGTCGCCGATGGCGGGGCCTACAACAGCACCGGGGCGATCGCCATGTCCAACCCGCCCACCATGCTCCTGCCGCTCTTCCGTATCCCCAACTTCCGCTACGAAGCCCTGCGCGTGTACACCAACAAGCCGGTGCGCGGCGCCATGCGCGGGCACGGCTCCCAGCAGGTGCGCTTCGCCGACGGCTGCCAGCTGGACATGATCGCCGAGGACCTGGGCCTGGACCCCGTGGAGATACGCTTGAAAAACGCCGTCGAGACCGGTGAGAGACTGATCAACGGCTCGGTAGTTTACAGTAGCGGGCTGAAGGAATGCATCGAGAAGGCGGTCGAGGCCTCAGGGTGGGAAGAGAAGAAGCGGCAGCTTGCTCCGGGGCGCGGCATAGGCATCGGCACCGCCTGCACCACCTGCGGCTTCAGCCTGGGGATTCGCTCCTCCTCGGCCGCCTTCGTCAAGTTCAACGAGGACGGCCAGGCCACCCTTTTCACGGGGACCCAGGACAACGGCCAGGGCAATTGGAGCATGGTGGCCCAGATCGCGGCGGAGGAGCTGGGAGTCCCGATGCAGGACATTCGCCTGGTGGCCGCCGACACCGAGACCACCCCCCAGGACCCCGGCACCTACAGCATGTCCACCACCTTCATCTCCGGCAACGCCGCCAAGGCGGCGGCCGCCGATGCCCGAAAGCAGCTGCTGGAGATCGCGGCGGAGAAGCTGGAGGCCAACGCGGATGACCTCGAGGCACGGGAGGGGCGAATCTACGTTAAAGGAAGCCCTGATAAGGGTCTGGGAGTGGCCGACGTCGTGAAGCACGCCTTGGCCCTGGGCCGGCCGATCATGGGCAAGGGCTCATTTATGCCCGATATGGACCCCATCAACTACCTCACCGGCGACTTCCGAGGTCAGAACACCGGCACCTGGAGCTTCGGCGCTGTGGTGGCCGAGGTTCAGGTCGATCGGCAAACCGGCCGGGTCACCCTGGAGAAGGTAACGGCGGCGCACGATTGCGGGAGGGCCATCAACCCCAACGCGGTGGAGGGACAGGCCGAGGGCTCGGCGGTGCTGGGGCAGGGGCAGGTTCTCACCGAGGAACTCAAGTGGGACGGAGGGACGCTTCTGAACGCCTCCTTCCTGGACTATGGCATCCCCACCGCCGTGGAAGCTCCGGAAATCAACACCATCATCGTCGAAACCATCGACCCCAACGGCCCCTTCGGCGCCAAAGAGGCCGCCGAGCCGGTCAACGTGGCCATCATCCCGGCCATCGCCAACGCCATCTACCACGCCACGGGGGTGAGGTTCAAGAGCCTGCCGGTCACGGCCGAGAAGATTGTCGACTTGCGACGTTAGACGAATTGGAGGACACGAGATTGGGCTATTACCGAGATCTCAGGCACTACATCGAAGTGCTGGAAGAAAACGGCAGGCTGGTGCGGATCAAGCGAGAGATAAACAAGGATACGGAGCTAATGCCGCTGGTCCGGTGGCAATTCCGCGGACTCCCCGACCAGGAGAGGAAGGCATTCCTATTCGATAACGTCGTCGATGTCAGGGGCAAGAAGTACGAGGGCGCGGTGCTGGTGGGATGTCACGCCGCGTCGAGGGATATATACGCTCTGGCGATGGCGACCGAGCCTTCGTCGAGCGCCATCGCCAAGAAGTGGGAGCAAGCGCAGTTCCACCCCATTAAGCCCAGGGTCGTGGAGAGCGGCCCCGTTCAGGAAGAAGTGCACGTCGGCGATAGTCTGCTCGAGCACGGGGGACTGGGGGAGTTCGCCATCCCCATCTCCACTCCCGGCTTCGATAACGCGCCGTACTTCAGTGCCGGCAACTTCGTGTCCAAGGATCCGGACACCGGCATAGGAAACGTGGGCAACCATCGAGCGATGGTCAAGGCCCCCGCCAGAATGGGCGTGAGCGGAAGAATGCCGCAACACCTCCGACAGCATTGGCGAAAGTATCGGCGGCTGGGAATACCCATGCCTGTGGCCGCCGTGATCGGTCCCACACCAAACGTCGGCCTGGTGGCGGTGACGAAAATGCCCTACGGGGTCGACGAGATCGACGTGGCCGGGGGCATCGCCGGGGAGCCGATCGAGCTGGTCAGGTGCCAGACCGTGGACCTGGAGGTGCCGGCCAACGCCGAGGTAGTCATCGAGGGAGAGATTCCCACGGATTCTCTGGAGCGAGAGGGCCCGTTCGGAGAGTTCACCGGCTACATGGGCATGGGCTCTTCGAATCTCTACGTGAACGTCAAGTGCATCACCCATCGCAAGCAGCCTATTTGGAACGCGTATATGAGCCAGTTCCCGCCCAGCGAAAGCAGCCTGATGACGCAGATAGGCGTGGAGGCTATCCATTATAAGCTGTTGAAATACGACCTCGGGATCGACAACGTGGTGGAGGTGGGCTATCACCTGGAGAGCGGAGGACGGACCCTGTGCGTGGTTAGCCTGAAGAACGCCACTACGCCCCAGGTCTGGCAGGCTTTGTACGGCGTTTGTGCGAGGACTACCAACTACTGCAAAATCATTATAGCCGTGGACGACGACATCGATCCGCGAGACATGGATTCCGTGATGTGGGCGCTTTGTTACCGCATGCAGCCACACCGGGATATCACCGTGGCTCAAGGCAAGACGGCTTCTTTGGACCCGTCGGCCATGCCTCAAGATCAATTGGGACTCGAGAGGCCGCGCACGTCCTCGCTTCTGGTAGACGCGACGAGGAAATGGGGCTATCCGCCCACCTCTCTGCCCCGGCAGGACTTCATGGAGCGGGCCAGGCAGATCTGGGAGGAGGAAGGCCTGCCCGAGCTCAAGCCCAAGATGCCCTGGTTCGGCTCCTCTCTGGGCTACTGGCCGGAGGAGATCGCCGAAGAGGCCGAGCTGGCACTCCGAGGCGAGCACTACCTGACCGGCGAGAAGCTGGCCAGGGACCGGATGAAGATTTAGTTGAGCGGGTGCGGCGTCAACTGACAGGCAGCGGATAGGCGGATGGCTGTCCGGTAAAGGAGAGGGTTTACACTCTCCGAGAGACGCGTGATGCACGTTACCATCCAGCGTCGGATCTGGTCGGAAAACTCGGACCCCGGCCAGGGCGACCGGCCGGTCGCCCCTACGAGATGTGCGTGGGCTGTAGGGGCGACCGGCTGGTCGCCCTGATCGGGGTCCTGCTTGCCGGCGTCTTGCGGCGCTGGACAGAAAGGAGCCCGAGTGTGAAAGGTAGCATCCAGAAAGTCCACACCTATTGCATCCATTGCTCCGGCCAATGTGGGGTTGTGGCCTACCTGCGAGATGGATACCTGCTCAAGGTGGAGGGAGACCCGGAGGCCCTTAAGAGCGGCGGGACGCTCTGCCCCAAGGGGCTCTGCGCCAGACAGGAGATCTACCATCCCAATCGGCTCAAGTACCCCATGAAGCGGACCAGGCCCAAAGGCGCTGCCGACCCCGGTTGGGAGCGCCTTAGCTGGGACGAGGCCCTGGAGGCCATCGTCGGCAAGATGAAGGAGGTGAAGGAGCGCCACGGGCCCGAGTCCTTCTTGTTCCAAAAGGGCTCCACCGGCGGGTCTCCCGGGCAGGAATGGTACGCGTTCTTCAACCGCCTGTCCAACCTTTACGGCAGCCCCAACTTCGGCGGCACCGGCCACATCTGCTGCTACAGCCGCTCCTGCCCCGGCCTTCCGCTGCAGTGGGGAGTCAAGGGCCAGGCCCCCTCTCCCGAGTGGGATAAGACCGGCTGCATCCTGCTGGTGGGCTACAACATCCTTCACACCAATCCGCCCACCGCGTCCCAGATCCTGGAGGCCCGGGAGCGCGGCGCCCAGCTGATCGTGGTCGATCCCATGCTCTCGCCCACCGCGACCAAGGCCGATATCTGGCTGGCACCCAGGCCGGGGACCGACCTGGCCTTGTTCCTGGCCATGCACCACGTGATCGTCCGCGAAGAGCTATACGACGCCGATTTCCTTAAGCGCTGGACCAACGCACCTTTCCTGGTGCGGGAGGATAACGGCCTCTTTGCCACGTTGGAAGGCTCTCCATTCGTCGTTTGGGATTCGCAGAGTGGCAGGCCTCAAGCGGCCGATCCCCGGTTCCCTTCCGAGGTGCAACCCGCTCTGGACGGATCCTATTTGGTGAACGGGGTTGTGTGCCGGACGGCCTGGCAGATATTCCGCGACTGGGTAGAGCAATGCCCGCCGGAGTGGGCACAGGAGATAACCTGGGTGCCGGCCGAGGATGTTCGGCGGGTGGCCCGGGTGTTCGCCAGTTCCAAGCCCGCCAGCTCGGACTGGTACAACGGTTTGCACAAGGGAACGAACGGCTACTATACCGCGGTGGCCCTGGGCCTGCTCTCGGTGGTCACCGGCAATTTCGACGCTCCGGGTGGGCTTACCTTCCGGCCCGAGCCGGCTTTCAGTGACGTCAAAGGATCCCAGTTCCTTCCGCCGGGCTGGGTTGAAAAGAGCCTGATCTCCGCGGCCGGGTTCAAAGTCCGGGCCTACAACAACGAGCTGGTCGGCCCTATGAACCTGGTGGCCGACGCCATACTCACCGGCCGGCCCTATCCTATCAAGGGGATGCTTTCACTCGCCTCGGGCATGGGCACCTCCAACCCCAACTCCGGCGGAATTATGGAGGCGCTGCGTAATCTCGACTTCCTGGCTATGGGGGATATCTGGGAGACGCCGGCCATGAACGCGGCCGATATTATTCTGCCCTGCGCCACTCCCTGGGAGTCCGAGTTTGTCAGCTACAACGCCCCCTACCTGATGCACCGCCGGCCGCTGGTCCCGCCGCAACACGAGTCCTGGCCCGATCTCAAGATCATCTTCGAGCTGGCCAGGCGCATGGGCTACTCGGAGCAGTTCTGGGACGCCGACCTCAAGAAAGCCTTCGACTATATGCTGGAGCCCTTCCGGGTCACCGTGGACCAACTGCAGGCGTCGCCTCGTGGAGTTCGCTATTCACCCCCGCCACCCCGCTACCGAAAATACGCCGCGATCGACGAAACGACCGGCCAACCGAAGGGGGTTGCCACCCCCACGGGAAAGATCGAGATCTACTCCGAGAAGCTCTTGAGCTTAGGCTATCAACCCCTGCCCTACTGGGTGGAGCCGGAGCCGGGACCCATCAGCACGCCTGAGCTCGCCGAGGAATTTCCCCTCACCATCTGCAGCGGATTCAAGCCGATGCAGTTTATTCACGGCCAATTCAGGGCGGTGCCCTGGCTGAGGGAATGCCAGGAGGAGCCCGCGGTGTGGATCAACCGGCGAGCCGCGGCGGAGATGGGGATCATGGAGGGGGATCAGGTTATCGTGGAGACCCCCAGGCGAGACGGGAGCCTGCAGGGCTACGTTGGAATGAGCGCTCATTTGACCGAATCGGTTCACCCCAAAGTAGTCTACGTGCCCTACGGTTGGTGGCAGGACTGCGAGCCCCTGGGTCTGAAAGGCGATGGCGCGACCAACGTCAACAACCTGTACGATGACTCGTTCGTGGACCCCGTGAGCGGAACGGTGGGGATGGCATCGTATCCGTGTAGAGTGAGGAAGGGCTAATGTCTGATCTTCCTCTCAACCAGCAGGATGGTCTCGCTGATTTCCACCTCGGGGCTCTTCGGGGGGGTCTTGCCACGGGCGCTGGCTGGCACGCCGGACTTCTCATTCCGCCGATCCAGAAGGGCCAGGGGAATGTCGATCCAGCGATCGGTTGATATCAGCCTTCGGCGAAGGATCTCGAGAAAGAGGCTGCCTGCCAGGATGGCCGCTCCCCGCCACATAATAGGCCTGGCCGGTTGAAGAGAGGTGAGGTCTATTCGAGGGTTGAGCACCATGGGCAGGGTAGAAGGTCTCAGACGGGCGCCGCAATCACGGCAATAGTTGTCGCTCGAGTCGACGTAGCTCCCACACTGAACGCAATCCACTGTGCACTACCTCCTTACGGGCATTGGAGCCCGAGGTTTGGGGGGCCCGCTGGTTCTCCAATAGAGCCCGGTTCACCTACCGACCCTGGGTGCGGAAACCGTGCTCCACATCAACACCCGACAGCGCCAGCCCAACGTCCCCCTCCCTCTGGAAGAGAGCTAGGGTGAGGGCGCGCCCCTGGCCCGAATGGCAAGATCTAATGGCGGGCAGCACACCTCAAAACGGCCTCAAACGCCCTTCCGAGCCACGAATTCCCTGGCCAGCTCCCGCGCGCGCTCTTTGTCGTCGGGGCCAAGCTGGCCGTCCAGAACCAGCGAGAGCAGGTAATCCTTAACCTCTCGGATCCAGGGGCCGGGAGGGCGGCCAAACTCCTGCATCAGATCGTTACCGTCCAGCGGGCTGGTGATCTGGTGCACTTTCTCCTCCTCGATCAACTGCCTGGCTCGCCCTTCTAGCTCGGCCAGTTGCGACAGGGCAAATTCCACCTTGCGAGGCCGGCGGCTGGTAACGTCGGCGCGAGAGAGGGAAAGCAGCAGGGGCAGTTCCTCGCCGGCGTCGCGAATGAGCCTTCTAACGGCGCCGTCGGTCCAGTCGCTGTCGTAGAGGTTCACTCGCTGGTGCATCGAGATCAGCTTGGTCACCACGTCTATGGTATTCCGGTCCAGGCGCAGCTTGGTCATAATGTCGCGCGCCATCTCCGCACCGATGACGTCGTGGCCGTAGAAATGGACTTCGCCATTGACGATTTCCTTGGTAACCGGCTTAGCGATGTCGTGCAGCAGCGCGGCCCAACGCGCGCGCGGGTCCGCCGGCGACTTGTCCAGCACCATGAGGGTATGCTCGTAAACGTCTTTGTGGTGCGGCTCGCTCTGCGGCGTTCCTCGCAGCGCCGGTATCTGGGGAATGATGAACTCCATCAGGTCCAGATCGACCATGAGACGGATTCCCCGACTCGGGACGGGCGACCGCAGGACCTTGTTCATC
Source organism: Chloroflexota bacterium (assembly GCA_023489135.1). The sequence goes on along the minus strand of JAMDCE010000548.1, from coordinate 3,861 downwards.
TCTTCGGCGATGCGCTCCTTGCTGACCATCAGAATCTTACGGCTGATCCTCTCGATAGCCAGGGCGGTGCCGGGGAAGATGTCGAAGCCCAGCTGGGTGGCGAAGCGGATGGCTCGCAGTAGACGGAGCGGGTCCTCCGAGAACCTCTCCTCGGCTATTCCCACCGCCTTGATGAGACCGGCCCGCAGGTCGCCCATCCCGCCGAACGGATCAACTATCTCGCCAGAGACAGGGTTTTGGGCCATGGCGTTAACGGTGAAGTCACGGCGCGACAGATCGCCCTCCAAAGAAGTGCCAAACTCCACTTCCGGCTTTCGCGAATAAGGTCGATAGCGCTCGGAGCGGTAGGTCGTGATCTCGACGACGGTCCCATCCAACACCGCGCCAATGGTTCCAAACCGCTCGCCGACGGTGTAGATCGTGGTAGGCTTGACCTCGGACACGAGGGCTTTGACCTCGGCCGGGATGGCGCTGGTGGCAAAATCAATATCGCCGTGCTGGCGGCCCAGCAGGGCATCGCGCACCGACCCGCCGACGAGGTAAAGCTCCTTGCCGTTCCGGGCAAAAACACGCGCCAAGTCCAGCAGCTTGCCGCTGAGCCTCGGCCCCCGATTTTCTCTTGGCATCCTGGCTAAGTCCGCACCCATTTCTCACTTCTACCGGGGCTCGCAATTGTCGTGCCCACTAGTTATTATAAACATTCTGGCGGCCTGTAGCCAGGAGAGATGATTCATGGACGGCCGGGCTGGCCACAGGGAGTGCCGGGGCTCAGCCTCGGAAGCGTGGAGGTGGTAATTTGGGGGACTAGCCATATAGTACTATTGACGTCTCCCAGCCTATCTGCTAGGCTCCCAGTTGGCTGTTGGTCTCGCGAGAAAGTAATCTCGCGGGTGATTTCCCCATTATTCTATCGACGCTCGCGAGTCTGAGGTGGGTCATGATACCCACTTTGGGCGGTCTCAGTTGAAGAACCAGTGGCTCTGGCTCCTCTTGCTTCGACAGCGGCAATCTGGGAGGATCGCGAATGAATCTCGAGCTCGTCCCGAAACCCTTTATACTATCATCCCTGGAGGTTTGCCTCCCCCCCCCCCGCGCCGGTTTAACCTTCGCCTGCATCATCTCTTTCCTAAGCCCATTGATTGCGCCTCGGCGCACACCTGCTTGTTCCCATTCGAGTTAGGGGAGGAGTCTTTATGCCCAAATTGAAGCTCAAGAAACCCGACGACAACGGCCACCAGGCGCAACCACAAGATGCCAGGCCGGTCGAGCTAACCCCGCTCAACGTCAGCGGGGTGGTCGTCAAGAAGAAGGACCTCGTGGAGGCGCTGCGCATCTACGTCCCGCTGATCGCCGACATCCAGGCCTTCGAGGACGGAGAGCAGTTCTACATCATGCTGGATGGGCAAGCCATCAGAGATGAAGCGGCAGACATGGCCTGAGCCGCCGCCAGCAGCCTCTCCAGAGCGCAAGGAGGAATCCATGGAACAGAAGCTGGCCTCAAGGATAACCCATCGCGACTTCCTCAAGATGTGCGGCCTCGCAATTGTCGGCGCGGGAGCCGGCCAGGTGGTTGCGCCGCCCGAGCCCGCCGCCGCGCTGCAAACCATCAGCGACGATCTGTACGTCACCGGAAAACTCGGTGTTGGAACGTCTACCTCAGCTTACAAACTAGCCGTCGACGCTTATGCCAACCACCTTGAGCTCAGCGACGTGGTGAACATAAATCACGGTATGACCGACCTTCTGCCTACGGAGGCTTTCCTTGGAGTTCGCAAGGTTTCCGGAGGGGGTGGCGGAACGTGCCTCGTGGCGGCAAATGGCACAGCAGCAAACCAGCCGCTCTGGATTATGGGGCTTTTCGGCGTCACCAATCCGAACCCGGGGGTGGCCGCCATCTTTCTTTGTGCTGCTAAGAAGGCGGGAACCGGCGCTGGAGTGCAGGCGCTGGGGTCCGGCGAGATGGTACTTGAGGTTCGAAATGGCTATTCCGGGGATGTAACAAGGCTCCTGACGATCCTGGGCAACGGAAACGTGGGCATCGCCACCAGTACACCATCAGACAGGCTTCAGGTGGCCGGCAACGTGATTGTGAACGGAGAGGTCTGGGTCAACAGCGCCCTGGCCCTCACCTCGTCCGGCGTGGCCACCCAGGCCTATTACGCCCAGTAGAAGGTAGGCTTGAACCGGTAGCACAGGGCCGATGGTCGGCATCGCGCCCGGGTGGCTGCCGGAGAAACGCAACGGAGCTTGATCAGGAAGATGGTAATTGGTTCACTTGAAGGAGGCAGCTTATGCCACGCACCATCACCCTCGATAGTATCAACGTGACCCAGATCAGGTTGGTGAAGGACTCGACCGGACAGTTTCAGGTCTACGCCGAGTACCAATTGAAGTCCGGCACCCAACAAGTGCAGGCGAACTATCAGGAGATTACCTCCCGCCTGAGCCCTACCCGGAAGGCCGCCGCCCAGGCGGTGCTGGATGCGATAACCCAGGACCTGGCGGCGTTGGAGCTGGCCTGACGACAACGCGACTTCGGTTGGGTGCGAACGTAGGGATCGTTCTTCCATGACTGATGCTTGTAGATCCCAGCGGCGAGATCTGTCTGTGATCGGTAGGGCCACGTCCCTTGATGATTTCTTGCGGCAGGAGTCTGTTCCATGCCATTTGGCCTTGGCATTCCTGAGCTCTTGATAATCCTGCTCATCCTCGTGATCCTCTTCGGCGTAGGCCGCCTACCGCAGGTGGGCCAGGATCTTGGGAAGTCCATCCGAGCTTTCCGGTCCGAGATCACGGACGAAGATGGCAGCCGACCTCACAAGGAGGGATAATTATGCCCGGGAAGCCTCCGGCAAGACAAACAACAGCGGCGATAGACCCGGCCAGGGGCGGTCGCGTGGAGCTCGGGGGAGTCGCGCTGGACTTTCCCGCCGACGTGTCCCACAGCGGCCAGCCTCTAACCGTCGACCTCCGCGTTCGCGACTCCCTGCCGGAATCGCCCTATCGCCAACTGTACGCTGTCTTCGACGTCGAAGCGACCGAGCCCATACCCCTCAACGGCCACCAGCAGACCGAGCGGAAGGTGAGGGAGTTCAAACGTCCGGTCCGGATCGAAGTTGACCTCAGTGGCATTGTCAGCTCGCTACCGCTCTCCCTGTTCACCTGGGATCAACGATTGGGGCATTGGTGGAAGTTGCCCACGTGGATCGACAGCGCACGCGGCGTGGCAATTGGCGAAACCTCGCACTTCAGCAGCTTCGGCCTGGGCAACGACACCCAGTCGCCCACGCCGCCGCAAACCCTGGAGTCCTTCCAGACCTCCCTGTTCACCGGAGCCGCTTCCGCCGGCTACTCCCTCGACATGCCGCCGGGCACCGGCGGGCTGGCACCCAGGGTCACCCTCACTTACTCCAGCCAGACGCCGGATGATATGAACGAGACCTGGGCACAGATCTCCCCCGATGGCAACACGGCCGGGGACAACGCCGAGAACGCCTTGCAGGCGACCTTCGTGGGTCTGGGCTGGAACATCGAGCTAGGGGCCGTCTTTCGCCGAGATAACGACACCTACCGTCTCATGCTGGAAGGCAGCAGCTACGAGCTGGAGCTGGTAGACGGCTCCAATCCCAACGACAAGCGCTACCGCACCAAAGAAGATCAGTTCTGGCTGATCCGCCGCATCCAGGACGCTCAGAACCAGCATAACAGCACCGGCGTCTACTGGCTCGTCAGGACCAAGAACGGCACCGAGTACCGCTTCGGGTACAATTATAACTCCGACATGTTGGCCGGGGCCAACCAGGGCAGCTACGTAGCCTGGGCTTCGCTTCTGGACCGGGTGAAGGATACCCACGGCAACTA
>JAMDCE010000286.1 GCA_023489135.1 Chloroflexota bacterium | reverse complement strand
GCGGCCCAGAGGCGGGCCGTATCAAGGCAGATTCCAACATTATGGCCTCCAACATCGACCGCCTCCAAAATCAAGGCCAACTGCTCGAAGAGAGATCCAACCTCCGTGCCTGCCCCGGGTCCGTTCTCGAGAAGGATCATCGCCTCGCCACGTTTCTCAGAGAGGACGGTCGATAGAGCCTTGGCCACCCGGGCGATACCGGCTTCCTGGCCGGCCCCTTTGTGGTTTCCAATGTGGGTAACGGCGTACTTTGCCCCGTATACTTGGGCTAGCTCGGTGGCCTGCCGAACAACCTCAACTGAGCGCTGCCACAGCGTCTCATCGGGCGAGGCCAGATTGACCAGGTACGGAGTATGCAGAACCACCGGATAAATGTCCAAAGCCACCAGCGTCTCGGCAAATGTCTCTATGGCGTCCTTCCGGGGTGGACTGGATTTCCAACTTCTGGGATTTCCCGAGAATATTTGATACCGCCACTCCCCAGCCTCCTCGGCGAGAGAAGCCGCGTGTTGAAGCCCACCGGCGATGGGAATGTGGAGGCCAAAACGCATCGAGGCTTTCGCTCCGTGTCTGGAAAGGACTATTGGGACCTAATGACGCCCCGGCCTGGCTGATTGATCGGGGGAAACTACCCCGCTAAGGGAATATCAGTTCGGCTACGGTTTCCCGCGCAGGACCGGAATTCTAGCACCGCCGGTGGGGAATAGCAATATTCGCCAGGGCGAGGTTGCGTCAGAATCGGCGCCTCGAGCATTCGTAGAGGCAGGTTTGACGTAATTTGAGGACCAGGTTGAGTGGAGAAACGTCCGATAATCGTCGTTAGCGAGAGGTGTTAATACCTGCGAGATCTGCCTCCACCGGTCTTTCCACGCCGTTTGTGTCAGGCACATCTGCACCTATCCGCGTCGCCGGAGCGCAAAGATCACCGCAACCACGGCCGCGCCCGCTACCAAAACCGGCAGGCACAGCGAAAGCACCGCCAGAAGCCCCAGAGAGACCAATCTTGCCAGCGCTGGCTGCGGAGTTGGCTGCGGCACGGGGACTACCGGGACGTCAGGGGGAAGTGGCGTTGCTTCTACGCCCGGCTGGGGAGTGGCGGTATCATCGGGAAATGGCGTTGGAGTGACTTGCGCCGCCGGTAGCGTGGCTCGCCATTCTCCATCGAGGTCGTCCACAGAGAGCCCCAGGGAGCCCTGCAGAGCCTCGTCATAGGTCACGCCCTGCTTAAACGACGACACCAGCGCCGACATTTTCTCTGAGCCGTACCGCTTCAGGATGAATTCGACCACATTGTAGCTTTCAGCGTAGGAAAGAATAGCTCTGTCGCGGTCTGTCGGGAAATTGGAGGCCAGTGCGCTCAGCGGGATGAGATCGGCCTGCTTGGCCGCCTGGTTCAGAATCGAGTCGAAATTGTCGGTCTGTTCCTCCTGATAGTGCACGGCCAGACCTTCGTCTAACCAGAGAGGCGGCCCATTGTAAGGATTCTCGGTGGCCTGATGAATCACGATATGGCTCATTTCGTGAGGGATGGTGCGCTTTATCTCGGAGACATCCCCAGAGCCAGGCGCGATTTGAGCGCAAATCAGACTCAGATTGGAGAAAGACTGCCCACCTATCCACTCCGTGGAATTGGGGGGAAGGGCTGAGTAGAAGTCGTCCCGATTACCGTAGATGTAGATCTTGATGGGGTCTTGCACCTTGGCTCCGGTCTCCTTGCCGAGACGGTCCAGCGTGCGCAAGGCCGCCTGGAGGACCTGTTGCCCAAAATCGGCGTTCCCCTGGTACCAGTACACTGTTACCTTGCTCTGGTTGAGTTCATTCCACCTGAAACGCTGGTCGTGATACGTGACCGACTGGGGCGGGCTTTCGATGTTATTGGCCTGACCGTCCCCAAGCGTCCAGTAGTAGGTCAGTTCCGCTCCGGGTGGGAGGTAGTTGACTTGCGTATCCAAGACGTACTCGGTCTCCACTTGCCGCCCCGGGGTGAATTCGGGAACAGCTTCGTGGATCACGGGGTCGCGGCCGATTCGGTAGAGTAGCACGACCGAATTGATGTCCGCGGCGCTGTCCGTCGCCATCACCCGGAAACTAATCTGTTTGGGAAAATCTGCGGTGGCCGCAGAAGAGGCTACCTGAATAACGCCCTGGCCCTGGACCGACGGGACAGGTAGCCACAGAAATAGGAGAAGAATGAGCCCAAAGAAGGGGCAGATTCTGGAACATCTCACCGGCCTTAACGCGCCTCCGCAGGGCTACCGATCCGCCACCTCAGATAAGCCTCGACGAACTGATCCAGGTCGCCATCCAACACGCCCGTAGTGTCACTGGTTTGATAGTCGGTCCGGTGGTCCTTGACCATGTTGTAAGGGTGAAGCACATAGGAACGAATCTGGTTGCCCCAGCCAGCGGCGACGTGTTGGCCTTTGATCCGCGCTTGCTCCTCCTGTCTCTTCTCCTCCTCAAGTTCAAGAAGCCGGGCCCGTAGAATCTTCATCGCCACTTCGCGGTTCTGAAGCTGGGACCGCTCGTTCTGGCACATAGCAACAATTCCTGTGGGGAGGTGGGTAATTCGTACGGCGGAGTCCGTTTTGTTCACGTGTTGCCCACCCGCGCCGGTGGACCGATAGGTGTCCACCCTGAGGTCGTTTTCGTCGATGTTCACCTCGACGCTGGTTTCTACTTCGGGTAAAACCTCCACAAGGGCAAACGAAGTGTGCCGCCTATGGGCCGCATCAAACGGAGACAAGCGCACTAGCCTGTGCACTCCCGCTTCGGCCTTGGCGTAGCCGTAGGCATAGGGACCGTTTATCTCAATGGTGGCGCTCTTGATGCCGGCCTCCTCACCTGGCGACACATCCAGGACATTCGCCTTGAAGCGTCGTCCTTCAGCCCACCTTAGGTACATACGCAGTAGCATTTCGGCCCAGTCCTGAGATTCCGTGCCTCCTGCGCCCGCGTGAACAGCAAGGATAGCGTCGCGGTCGTCGTACTTGCCGGTGAACATAAGCTGGAACTCCAGATGATCAACCTGTTCGACCAGCCTCAGCGACTCCTTGTCAACGTCCTCCGCCAGCGCCTCGTCGCCCTCTGCGTCAGCTAGCGCCAACAGATCCGTGAGTTCCTGGGTGTGCGTTGCCAGGTCTTGCCACTCCCTCACCTGTTCTCGCAACCGGCTAATTCGGCGCATCATCGCCTGCGCCGCCTGAACGTCCTCCCAAAAACCCGGTTCGGCCGCGGCCTCGTCTAGACGCCCGATCTCCTCCTTCTTCTCCCCCAGGTCAAAGGCGCACCTGCACTTCCAACACGCGCCTTCGCAACTCACTCAATCTATCGCTCAGTTCTTCCATTGATCCTCCAAATCCAGTCCTTGCTGCATCTCCCAGTACTGATAACTAGCACTACTTATTTTACCAGCAATTGACAGGTAATGCCGTGTTTTGCAGGGCGGCGTTGTTGCCGGCAACCCGGCTCTGACAGCCGAGTTGGCTGGGGGTGAGAAACCGACCGCTGCAGGGCTGGCCGATCAATTCGGCGGGCACCTGCTGTGTCAAACCCCGATTTCGGCCCGTTGCGTCCGAATCTTCTCGCCCTCACGGAAACCGGCCTCCAGCGCCCGTATATTCATATCTTCGGTGCCCTTCGGCGCTCGGGCCAAAACGGCCGCTTTGATGGCCTCGCGAGACACCACTCCGGATAGTTCGGTAATCACCCCCAGCGCCACCACGCTGGCGGTGATTACTTTTCCAATCTCGTTCTTGGCTATCTCCGTGATAGGCACCCGATATGGATGAACGTGGTGCGGCAAACGGTCCACGTTGGTGGAGTCCACCACCAGCATGCCATCCCTACCAATGTCCTGACAGTACCTATCACAGGCGGCCTGGCTCATCACCAGCATCAGGTCGCACTTCATCAACTTGGGATAATCGATTTCGCCGTCGCTAATGATTACTTCCGACTTGCTCGCCCCTCCACGGGCCTCC
>JAMDCE010000354.1:1706-4011 GCA_023489135.1 Chloroflexota bacterium | reverse complement strand
GGTATTGGGTGGGATAGGGCTGTGGGCCACCTGTCCCAGCCCGCCAGCGGCGACGTCGATGATCCTTTGCCGGTCGAGGGCGTACATTAGGGCCTGTCTCACCGCCTTGTCCTTGAAAAGGGGCGCCATCAGATTAAGGAACATGATCGAGAGATTGGTGCGCGGGGCCTCGTAAACGGCGAGATCTTTGCTCTCTTTGAGTCTTGGCACGTCTTCCATCGCCTCGATGGCGAGACCCTGTATCCCCTTCTGCCTCAAGGCGTTGAGGCCCGTCTTATAGTCGGGGAAGAAGTTGAGCTTAATCTTCGACAGGTAAGGACGCTTCTCCCCGTAGTAGTCTTGATTCACGTCCAGCAGAGCGGATTCCACACTAAGCTCGGCCAACTTGAAAGGCCCCGTGCCTATCGGTTTGCTGCGAAAGGAGGTGTTTCCCATCTCCTTAACCGGCACCCCCTGAAAAGCTGCCGCCGGCAAGATGCCAATGGTAGTATAGACGAGGAAAGGAGCGTAGGCATCCTTGAGAGTGAACTTCACTGTGAAATCGCCGGTCTTCTCCACGGTAACGTTCTTCCACACCTCGGCCAGATAGGGATTGCCCGGGAACTGGGGATCCTGCATCGAGCGGGCGGTAAATACCACATCCTTCGCCGTAAAGGCAGTGCCGTCGTGCCACTTCACGTCGTCGCGGAGGTGGAAAACGTAGGTGTGGCTATCTTCGCTAATCTCCCACGTTTTCGCCAGATCGGGGACCACCTCTCCCCTACCGTCCAGTTTGGTCAGGCCAGAGAAGATAAGTCGAACAAGGTCCTTGTCGGCGTCGCTGAAAGCGAGGATGGGGTTAATCGCGGTAGGGTTTCCGGCAATGCCCTCGACGTAGGTACCGCCAGAATCTGGCGTCGACTCGCTGGTCGCCGTAAGGGCGACGTAGGCGATGAGGATGACGACCAGAATGGAACCGACCGCAGCCGTAAGTGCTTGCCATTTCATCTTCCCGATGCCAACACTCCTGCCTCAGAATAGAGAGACGAGAAACGAGTCCTTCATGGGATGGACAAGGGCCAGGCTTGGTGAAAACCGCTTGAGGGAAATGCCACCAGCGAGAGCGACGCTCACGGCAGATCGCCTAGACTTCCGCGAGCCTGACGTTGACCATGGAGAGCAAGATGAAGAGTACCGCGAGGACTATCGTGAGTTGGAAGAGTGTTTTTTCGACGCCACGCCTGGTGCGAAAGACGGATGTGTCGCCGCCCCCAAATACGCCGCTGAAGCCGGAACCTTTGGCTTGCAGCAGGATAATCAACGTCAGTACGACCGCCACGATAATCTGGGCAATATTGAAATAGACTGCCATCCGGGTGCCTTTCTCGGAATAAGTATCGACCCCATCCTGAGGCCGGAGCCAAACGTGATTATACCACGGAAGCAGGCCATAAGCAAGTGTAAGAAATGCGTTAGATTCCCATCAATTAATGCGGTTTTAATTGGCAAATTGGACGTTGTAGGGTATATTGGAATGTGTGACAATTGCACAGTATCAGCGGAGGGCAAAATGCAGCTCAGTAGGCGAGGCGACTACAGTGTGAGGGCAATGTTGGAGATCGCAAGCCTTCCCCCTAACACGCCGGCCGCGACACGCGATGTTGGTGAGCGCCAAGACATTCCCCATGTTTTCCTGACCAAGATCATTTCCCGCCTGGCGCAAGCGGGCCTCTTGCGAGCTTATCGTGGTGCTTCCGGTGGTGTCATGCTGGCCCGTCCCGCCAGCGAGATCAGCCTTCAGGAAATCATCGAAGCGGTTGAAGGCCCCATCAAGCTCAACCGGTGCTTGGTGTCGAAGGATGAGTGTGGCAGGACAGAGCTCTGTCCGGTGCACGAAGTGTGGCAGGAGGCACAAGGCCGGATGAACGACCTCCTTGGAAGCGTGAAGCTTGCCGACCTGGTCAAGCGAAACGCCGTGCCAGCAGGTATCCACAGTGAGGTTAGTGGAGCCGTCCTGCTTTCAGATTAGCCTATACATGTTCGCATTGACCGTCTTGAAGCCTAGCTGGTCATAAAACTGGCGGGCTTCTTCGTTCTGGCTCGCTACGTTCAAGAAGACAATTTCGCCGCCTTTGTTTTTGATCCAGCTGATGGCTTCATCCATCAGCTGCCGCCCAATCCCTCGCCGGCGCCATAGGCGCTTGACATAGAGATTGTAGATGAGCCCGCGCTCGCCTCGCCTGAACACGAGGATTTTCCTCATGTCCGCTTGAATGCAGCCGACGATCTCCTCCCCCGCCTTGGCAACCAGAATCGCCTGATGCTT
>JAMDCE010000354.1:0-1696 GCA_023489135.1 Chloroflexota bacterium | reverse complement strand
TGCAAAGCCGCCCACAAGGCATCCCTATACTCGTTCTCCGCCCCTTCGGTAAGCGAATAGTAAGCGGGGTCGAACCCTTCGTTGAATCTCGCGTGCTCCATCGTCAGATCCAGCACTGCTGATAGGTCGGCCGGCCCGGCCCGCTCGACGACAATCTTCAAGGCTCAACCTCCATGCCCCATTTTACCCGAACGGTGGCTATCTGTCTATCTTGCAGTGGTTAGGAAACTCCTTCGTGAACCAGTTGACCCGCCCAATATCCGGATGCTATTATCGCCTTCGACTCCCATACGCTTCCACCGATGGTGGTGGAAGCTCGAAGGGGGGAGAACACTACCGGTAGGAGTCGGGATGGGAAGGCGCTACGGAGGCATTCTTGCGAATATCCTTCTGTTGATGAGCCTCATAGGTTGTTCTCCTTCTGTCCAGGGAAGCGCGTCCACGCCTACAGGCCAACCGCCAGTCGGGGACTCTACTAAACCGAAGACTTCCGAGGAACGCCGGGAACCGGCAGGAACGCGGGTGGAAGCGCTGGGGCTAGAGGTCTATCACTTAGCTACGTGGAAGGGTCCGTTCCAAAACCCTGTCGGCCTTGCCGGAGACACAGCTGGCAACGTGTACGTCCTGGACCTTTCAAGCGTACAGGTATTCGACTCAAATGGACGCTTCATCAGAGGATGGGGGGCGAAAAACGGCGACGGCCAATTCGACAGCCCCCAGGGTATCGCCGTCGACAGGTTTGGAAGCGTCTTCGTGGCCGACTGGTTCAAGAATCGGGTGCAGAAATACGGCGCCGACGGCCGGTTTCTAGCCCAATGGGGCTCTAAGGGCAATGGCGATGGCCAGTTCAACGGGCCGCGCGGCCTGGCCGTCGACTGGGCGGGCCAGGTCTACGTCGCCGACGAGTACAACGACAGAGTCCAGAAGTTTAGCCCGGATGGCCAGTACTTGGGCAAGTGGGGATCACACGGCCTCACCGACGGCAAGTTTGATAACATTGCGGCCATCGCCATCGATTCCGCCAATTACGTATACGTGTTGCAGTCCAATCGAGTGCAGAAGTTCACCTCGGATGGCAAGTTTCTCAGCAGATGGGGAAGCAGAGGTGCGGGCGACAGCGGGTTCAAGGGGCCGCGAGGCATCGCGGTGGATGGAACGGGCAATATCTACATTGCGGAGCACGCCGGCAACTGCGTGCAGAAGTTCGGCCCGGAGGGGCGATTCTTGGGCAAGTGGGGATCGAAGGGCGATGGGGACGGGCAGTTCAACGGACCCCAAGGGATCATCGTGGACGGCGCAGGCAACGTCTACGTGGCGGATTTCTATAACCACCGCGTCCAGAAATTCGCCGTAAGATAGCTTTCGCTAGCTATTTGGCTACTTCTCGGTAAACGCCCTCGATCTTACCCACCACTTCAGACCAGGCGTAAGTCTTGGCCTTCTGACGTGCCTTCTCTCCCATCCTCGCCAATGCGCCGTCGTCTAAAGACAAAGCTCTCCTCAAAGTGGCAGCAGCGGAGGCCGGGCGGTCAAAATCGGCAATGAAGCCGTTCGCTTCGTCTTCGACGAACGAATTGAAAGTGTCGATGTCGTTGAGGATGGGCACGGTCCCCGCGCTCATGGCTTCTACGGCGGCAATGCCGAACCCCTCATACTGAGAGGCCGAAACGAAGAAGTGGGCTCTGGAAAGATAATC
>JAMDCE010000268.1 GCA_023489135.1 Chloroflexota bacterium | reverse complement strand
TCCTGTCGGAAAAGCGAGAAGATGTCTTGCCAGTCAAGCCCAAGACTTGGGCATGCACCAGCGGTAGCGGCGGCGTACGCAAAATGTACCCCATTTCGCCTGGCCAGTATGAAGTTATGACCGATCAAATCATGTGCCTCTTCATTCTTTGTACGGCCAACGGGAAGGGCAGGTTCTCGCTGAAAAAAGGAGACACAATATTCGGAACCGTTGCCCCCCCTCCCTATTTCTCTGGAGTCATGTGCTCCGCTGGAGCCGACACTTTCGGCTTCAACTGGGTTCCGCCGCTTGATGCCGAGTTTCAGGTGGCAGACCTGGGAGCAAGGGCCGCGAGAGGCTTTCAAATGGCTCTCGATACTGGCATCGACCTCATGCCGGGGCTCCCCAGCATCATGGCGAGAATGGGAGAGCAGTTCACCAGGATGCCGATACGCCGACTCCAAGTGAAAACGGCAAGGGCGATGTTCAGAGTGGCCAGAGCCATAGTCCGCAGCAAGCTAGCGCGGCGCCCGATGCTGCCCAAAGACCTTTGGCCAGTGAAGGGGATGATGACCGGCGGGATGGACCTCGAGGCGGTCCGCGACAAGATAAACTACTACTGGGGAATAGACCCATTCGACTTCTATCCGCAGAGCGAGTTCGCTTCTTTCATCGCGATTCCGGATTGGCGTCGGAGAGAGATGGTCTTCCAGCCTTTCGGCGGCTTCCTGGAGTTTATCCCTGAAGCCGAGTCCCAGGCCAATCAGCCGATCTCGGAGTACCAGCCCACCACGATCCTTCTCAATGAACTGGAGGCCGGCAAATCATACGAGGTCGTCTATACGACCTTTTATGGCGGTGTCTTTAACCGTTATCGGCCAGGAGACATGATCAAGCTGAAGGCGTTGTCGGATGAGAAAAATGGGATCAAGATGCCTCAGGTGCTTGTTCGTGGAAGAGCCGATAGGCTAATTAACCTAGGCGGTTTCACGAGGCTGGACGAGAGGACGATCTGGATCGCTTTAGAGGATGCCGGCATCAAGTACGAGAACTGGATGGCGCGCAAGGAGACAGTTAATGGAAATAGCGTCGTTCACGTCTATGTATCAACGGACAGCGGGTTGAAAAAGGGGGAAGCACACGACCGTCTACACGAAGCGCTAAGGAAACACGATGCGTCTTATGCCGAGCTGGAGGACATGCTCGGATGGAAACCACTTCAAGTGACTTTGCTCCCTCTGGGCGTTTTTGACAAATGGGCTCGAGAGAGAGTTGCCGCTGGGGCTGATCCAGCTTTCGTAAAAGACCAGAGGATGCAACCACCAGAGCAAGCGGTGAAGCGCATTCTTGAACTGGCTGGCGAGAGCAGTCATTAGATATGTGGAGCCTATCCGCTAGCATACCCTTGGCCGCACTGGTTCTTGCTAGCGCTCTTACCATCACAATTAGCGGAAGATCATTGACAGCGCGAGCGGGACAGCTGTTGCTTGCAATGCTGGTACTAGTCTCAACGTGGTCGTTCGCCTCCTTCATGATACATACGGTGGATTTCCCTAGCCCTATGTTCTGGTTCAGCATCGTGTTCTTCTCAGGGGTAATCACGACTTCACTTGGCGTTCACTTCGCCTCTGAATTTCCCGAGAGCAGCAATCAAGGGCAGAAGGCCGTGATCACATATTATGTGTTGGGCGCGGCCCTTATCTTCGCCTTTTTTAGAGGCGGAATAGCTGAATCGGTAAAGCAAGCGCCCGGAGGCCTTGTCGAGGTCGTCTTTGGCCCGTTGATTCCCCTTGCCTGGACAGAGCTAGTCGTCGGCATCGCGCTCTCAATCGGCCTTCTGATCAGAACCCTCAAGGGAACATCAGAGGCCGGAAACAAGAGAAGATCCCTATATCCAGTTTTCGGCTTTGTCGTAATGCTTTTCGGCTTGTTGAGCAATGCCGTGGCCAGCGCCTACCCAATTGACGTCGCTGCCAACATAGTCTTTGTGGGTCTGCTGTCTTATTCAATCGTGAAGGGCCAGCTCTTGCGTCCAGTGGGCCAAGAGCCCCGTCATCTGTTCATCTTCGTCCGCGTCTGGCTCGGGGGACTGCTCTACAGCGCAGCGATAGTGGTGCTGGTCCAATGGTTGGACCTGGGCATTCTCGAGGCCGGCATCGCCGCTGCGGCACTAGTACTCGTTTTGGGACTCCTTTTCACCCCACAACCAAGACGAACGCTTCAGAAGTGGGCCGCCACACTCCTCTTCCCCTCCACCTTTCGCTACTGGGATGCGGTGGCCAAGGTCGAGGCCGTTGACGCCCGACTCAGCAACTGGGAGGACTACGTGTCCCATCTCGTGGACGTGCTGGTGCAGACGACCCACGCCAACAGCGCCGTCTTCTATCTGCTGGAGAGGAATTCCGGCCTATTCACGCCGAAGGTAGCCAGAGGACCGCAACCCGAGGTCCTCTTCAATATCAAATTGGCCAACGACAGTCCAATCGTGGCTTGGCTGAAAGAGCGTGGCGATACCATCGGCGAGCGGGATATCGCCCTCCAGCCGCAGTTCAAGGTGCTTCTCGAGACGGAACAGCGCCTCCTCTCAGACTACAATCTGAACCTCTTCTCCGGAATCCGCGTCGGCAGAGACCTCATCGGGATTGTGGCGCTGGGCGTCAACGAGTACGGTCGTCCGTTCAGTTCCGAAGACGTGGACTTTTGCACTCTCGTCGGCAGCCGCGCCGCTTCGACCATCGGCAAAGTGCTGGATTATGTCGAGGCGGACGAAAGGTCCAGACGCGGTTGGCTCACCGGACTCTATAACCACCGATCGCTCCAAGAGCGCCTCCAGGAACAGGTCCAGCATTGCCTCAAGCAAGCCGAGGCCTTCTCCCTGCTGATGTGCGATATCGACAACTTCAAGGCATTCAACGACCTCCACGGTCACCAGGCGGGCGATGCCGTGCTTCAGGCTTTTGGTCAGAACATGAAGGGCATGTTGAGAAGGTCCGACAGCGGCTATCGCTATGGAGGAGATGAATTTATCTGTCTCTTGCCGCTTGCCGGTCCTTTCGAGGCGCGAGGAGCGGCTGAAAGACTCCAGGCAGGAATGAGCACGGTGAACCTGTCCGGTAATGAGATCCCGCTGACAGTCGGCATCGGGATAGCAAGCTTCCCGCAGGACGGCGTCCTGAGGGAACAGATTCTGGCCGCCAGTGACACGGCGCTGAGATATGCCAAGTCGTTAGGAGATGGAAACATCGCCGCGTTTGCCGAACTTCCAGCGGACCACGGCCTTTCCTCAATCTTCCCCAGAAATGATGGGCACGACCATGATCTCGATAGCGGAGCCCTTTACGCCCTGGCAACGGCCGTCGAAGCGAAGGATGCCTATACCTACGGTCATTCTGAGGCAGTGGCGAGGATAGCGGTGACCATTGGGGAATCGCTCGCCCTTAGTGAGGCTGAACTGCGTAGGATCAGGGCCGCCGGTCTGCTGCACGACATCGGTAAGATCGGCATTCCGGACCAGATCCTCGGCAAGCCAGGACAGCTCAGCAACGCCGAATGGGCCACGATTCATGGGCATCCGGGACAGGGGGCGCGAATAGTGAGGAACATCGCCGGACTGGCCCCAATCGTTCCCTACATCCTCTACCATCACGAACGTTTCGACGGACGCGGCTATCCTGAGGGGCTCAGCCATGAAGACATACCTCTCGGCGCCAGGATCGTCTGCGTCGCCGATTCCTACGTGGCCATGATCTCACGCCGTCCCTACCGTGCGGCGTTGACCCACGAACAAAGCCTTCACGAAATTCAGCTGGAATCGGGCCACCAGTTCGACCCGAAGGTGGTCAGGGTCTTCATCGAGTTGTTCTCTCAAGGCAAGCTGCCAACCTTTTAACGGGTGGCATCCCGCTAGATGGCCGTAGTGCAGGGCCTTGTGCCCTGCTCGGGTGGCGGCGGGAGGGGATAAGCCGTTGGCGTGTCGCCGTTAAGCCCGATATCTATTCGAAGGAGGGGGTGTAATCATGACACAGGCCCTCGAA
>JAMDCE010000701.1:18493-19514 GCA_023489135.1 Chloroflexota bacterium | reverse complement strand
CTATGGGGGTTCCGGAGGCCAGGGCTTCCAGGCACCCCCGATTCCCACAGTTGCAGAGCGGGCCATTCGGAAGAACCGTCTGGTGCCCAATTTCGCCCGCCCCGGCGCCAACGCCGTGCAGTAGCGAGCCGTCGATCACAATGCCCCCACCAATGCCGGTGCTGATCGTCATATAAACGAACACCTCGCGGCCGGCCCCGGCGCCGAAGCGATACTCCCCCAGCGCCGCGGCGTTGGCATCGTTGTCTACGTACACGGGAGCCTGGAGAGCCTGGGATAACATCTCCCCGAGCGGAATCTGGTCCCAGCCGGGCAGGTTCGGCGGCGAGAGAATGACACCGGAGGCCGGATCCAAGGGGCCGCCGCATCCGACGCCGACGGCCCCCATCGGTTTGCCGCCGGTTTGAGACACCAGATCCTCAACCTCACGTATGATCCTTCGGATGATGGTCTGAGGGCCTTGCGCGGCCTGTGTTGGGAAGCGCCTACTAGCCAGGATGTGGCCGTCGAGGTCCGCCACCGCCACGGCCACTTTGGTTCCTCCGATGTCGATGCCGACCAGTATTCTCTTGCTGGACGTGTTACTGATCCCTGACCTCTATCTAGCCCTTAGCTTCAGCGTGCGTATCTGGAATCCCTTCACCGGGAAAGTAATCGCTCCATCTTCCGTCTGGCCCAGGTCGGCCTGGTCGACATCTTCTTCCGCCAGGCTCGCCAGCCTCGCACGCGAGAGCGGCAGGCCGAAGTGGATCCTGGCCTGGACGGCCGAGCTGGTCGTGTTGAACACCCGCAAGACCAGCGCCTCCTCGTTCTCCGCCTTCTTCAGGGCGCTGAGCACCAGTTCCTCCGGCTCGATGGAGAGGAAGCTGAACTCCCGGGGCAAGGTTCCGCCGGAGGCCTTCTGGGTCGTGGCGATCGGCGGCGCAGCGTAGCGCTCGGCCTGCTGATGTATGCCCGCGGTGTACCAGGTCCCGGCGTGCGGTACGATGGCATACTCGAAAGTGCAGGTCCCCAGGCACTG
>JAMDCE010000701.1:10567-18394 GCA_023489135.1 Chloroflexota bacterium | reverse complement strand
ACGCCCACGAAGGCCCGCTGCGGGAAGGTACCCACCGCCACTTCTTCGTCGGGACCGGGCGTGCGCGTGGCCTCGGAACGATCCACGCCTACCGGCCTCCTGATCACTTCGAACTGGCCCTGGCTGTAGGACCACTCGGTCTGCACCGGCGTCGGGAACAGCACGCGCAGCAGGTTGTCTTCGGCCATATTCTCCACCGAGGTCTGCACCTCTATGCGGGGATTATGGGCCAGTATGCTGACCCTCGTGCTCACGGGGCATTCCACTCGCTCGTCGCTGCGGCAGAACCTGTCTTCGCTCAGCCCGCTGGGCACGTAGAGCAGGGTCTTTATCTCGAAGGTAGCTCGGACCGGCCCCGATTCGATTAGCGAGACAGCCGCGCAGCATTCCCGGCTGGAGATTTTCACATCCTCGATGGGCGGGCAATAGGTGTACTCGTCGCCTACATCGCCCTCATCCTGGAAGGTGTTCAGGTGGCTGTAAGCCACGCCCGTCGTCTTATCCAGGAGGTCCAAAGTCCCATCGCAGCGGATGGTGACTCTGGCGAAGCGGTTCTCCAGGAAGTCGGCGCCTACGGTGATGTCCGTGGCCGCTACCGCCGGCGCATCCACCGGGCTTACCCGGAGGGTAGTATAGCCGCAGGCGGGAAGGTTCTCCGGGGCAACCAGCACCTCGACTTCCTCTCCCCGGAACTGGCGCCACGTGCCTTCGGAGACGATCTCGTTCATCGTGGAGGGGCGCTCCGCCACCATCGAGGGTTTCTGCTTGCCGTCGAGCTCGATCCTGCTCGGTAACGGATCAAAGTACATCGTCGCCGGCCGGCGGCCTATCTCCTGGTGAGGCACGACATTCCCCCGGTGGTCGCGAATCACAAACTTGCGGTCCGGCTCCAGGAAGTTTACGTAGTGATGCACGTAGTCACTCCGAACCTGGCCCAAAGGATTGAACACCAGCAACCCGGCCTCGTTGTGGCCGTTGGTGCCGACCACGTTGCTGGAAAGGGCGTCGAGACCTTTCTGCACAAGCTCGTGGGCGATCTCCTGCGTCCAGCGGAAGCGGCCCATCATATCACGGTGGACGGCGTCGACGCTGCACCCGCAGATCGAATCGTGGGGGTGATTCTGGAGCAGGTACTTCCAGGCCTGCCACAGGAACGCCTGGGGGTAACTCCGCCCCAGAAGCCAGCCCAAGGCCGACAACGGCTCGGCGTACTTTTCCAGGGCGTTTGAAGAGCGGAAGTTCTCCTGCTTGAGGTACATGCGGGATGAAATCACGCCGGGAGTGATTCGACCGGGGCGAGGCTTGCGGAATTCGCCCCTCAGCACCGGCAGATCGGGATCGTATTCCTGAACCCTTTGCACGTATTGAAGCAGCGTGCCCTGCTGAAGCTTCAAACCGTTATCGAGGCGCCGGTTGGCCTCCTCGATGATGGCCGCGGTCTCCCTCCGGGGGGCTAGATGGTCGCAGCCGTTCATAAGTAAGATGGTATCGGTGGTGGCGATGCTCTGAACCTTGTCCAGTATCTCTCCCAACCTATCTAGGAAGCGGTGCGGCGCGGCCGCCAGCTGCATGGCGTTGCAATAGCCACCCGGCAAGAATACCGTCAAAACGCGACTTCCATCCGGTGACTCCCAGCGGAACTCCGAGGTGTTCGTTTGAACACCCCGGTAAATGATGGCGTTGTCGATGCCGAATCCCAGAAAGATCTGCGGTATCTGGGCCGGATGGCCGAAGGTATCCGGGAGATAGCCGACCCGCATCACACCGCCGTGCTCCTCGGCGATGCGGTGGCCCAGCATAAGGTTGCGCACCAGCGACTCGCCGCTCACCAGAAACTCGTCGGGCAGCACGTACCACGGGCCGATCTGAAGGAGGCCTTCGCGTACGTGCCTATCTATTCGCTCGCGGTTTTCCGGCCGGATCTCGAGATAGTCTTCGAGCACTACCGTCTGGCCGTCCAGAGTGAAGTACTGGAAGGAGGGCTCGGTGTCGAGGATATCCAGGACGGTGTCGACCAGGTCGACCAGCTTCATACGAAAGCGTTGAAAGGGAAGATACCACTCGCGGTCCCAGTGAGTGTGCGAGACCACAATAGCTGTGGTCTGCTTCGTCGCAATAGTCGAGGACTCAATTGCAGAATTTGTCGCCACCACATCAACCTCCACGCCCCAGAAAAGCAGCAGAAAAGCATAAGTCTACCGCCGCTGCCCGCCGGTAGACTTATCTTAGATCGAAATTGCCAGGGAAACGCGCCAATCAGTTTCGCCGGTGTGCCCCATTTTCCAAAACCGCCCCACAACCCCGTTCGGGCGGCACCATTATAGCACGGGTTATTGTCAAGTACAACACATTGAGCTTGCTAAACCGCCCGCCTCAATAGTACTTTCGTCCTAGTATGCTCACCATTTTGGGCCAGCGAATCCCCCATCGCTGAATCACATTGGTGCCGCGGGAGCGGGAGTGACGCCCGACAGGACCAGGACAACCGCCGCGAGCAGCGCGATGCAGCCATTTTGCATTACCCCAGCGACGCGCATCCGTGATGTCTCCCTTCTTCATTGGGATGCGCAGATCCATCCCATCGTCGCCAAATCGATCGAATGAAAGTTCAGCCTGGCGTGATTTCAAGGGGAAATGGCCTATCTATAAAGAAGCAAAGAAGAAGTTGCAGGTTCGGTGCCAATTCGCCGCCCCTACCAGAATACGACGCCCAAACATGCTTTACAGCCATCGTGCGCTTGCCGTTGACCAACCGGTTCACCCATGCTGCATTCCTCTTCCAACCCATTCCAATGAAACCACCCCTTCCGCCTTCTGGAATTCGCGGTCTTCTGTTACTACAGTGGCATCTCTCAGGTGAGCCAGGGCCAGGGCGAAGCGATCGGCGTAGGCCAAGGGGATTCGCGCAAGAACTGTGGGCGAGTGAGGACGCTTCTTGAACAAGCGTGCGTTCTTCTCTAGGTAGCGCTCAGGTAGGCTCCCGTAGAGACTCCTGGCACGATTCTTGCGAGAAGATAGACTAGACCCGTCAAGGCCGGCAGGTAAGCGCTACAACACCCGACTTGCCAGGTGCTGGTACGTTTCTTGCAGTATCTCTGCGCGGAAGCCAACCACACGATCTTAGGAGTACCCATGAGTTCACCCGCCAAGACCGTGTTCCTTGATCGCGACGGCACCCTAATCGTGGATAGGCACCACGCCTTTCGGCCTGACGAGATCGAGCTGCTCGGAGGGGTGGTGGAGGGCCTTGACCTCCTGCAACAGGCTGATTTCAAGCTCGTCGTCATCACCAACCAGTCAGGAGTTGCGCGAGGTTATTATGGCGAAGAGGACGTCCGGGCTATGCATCATAGCCTACGCGAGATCCTCTTGCGGGAGGGAATCCGGATCCGGGATTTCTACCACTGCCCCCACTACCCCGACGGGTCGGTCCCCCAATACAGTTACAGATGCCGGTGCCGAAAGCCCGAGCCCGGGTTGATACTGCGGGCGGCCGGGGATCTGGGCATCGACCTTGCCGAGTCCTGGGTCATCGGCGACGCGGTTTCCGACATCGGTGCGGGATTCGCCGCGGGCTGCAGGACGGTGCTGCTCGCCCCAGGAAATGGTGGCATTGCCCCGCCACCATTCGCGACGTGTTCTACCGGGAACCTCCTGGAGGCAGCACGGATAATCCTCGATCACAAAGTGGGTGCATCTTATGGCGAGTCCACTCGACATCGCGCGAGCCTTTAATCAGCAGCGCATCCTAATCGTTGGCGATGCCATGCTTGACAGCTACTATGAGGGAAGGGCAACCCGTCTGTGTACGGAAGGACCGGTCCCGGTGGTCAAGAGCCACCGCAAGGTATTTCTCCCAGGGGGGGCGGCCAATGTGGCCGTGAATTGCAGAAGCCTGGGCGCGGAGGTCGATCTGCTGGCAGTGGTGGGAAACGACGAAACGGCCTTCCGGCTGAGACGCGCCCTGGACGAACACGGCATTTCCGATGAGTACCTGGTCGTCGACCGGTCCCGGCCTACTACCAACAAGCTGCGGATCATCGCCGACTCGCAATTCGTCGTCCGCTTCGACGAGGGAGACGTCTCCGACGTCGACGGAGAAGTGCAGCGCGACCTGTTGAAGAGGCTTCGAAAGCTGCAGTCGGAGTGCGACGCCATTATCGTTTCGGATTACCTCGCCGGCGTGATAACCCCCGGGTTCGTGGCCGAGCTAGGACAGATCAACGCCGACGGCAGCAAGCTGGTCATAGTCGATTCCAAGGATCTCAAATACCACGATTTCCACTCGCTGACGGTGGTGACCCCGAATCACCTCGAAGCCCAGCGCGCCTCCAGCGTGCCGCTGAAGGCCAATCAGGACCTCAGCATGGACGGTTACGTGGAGAAGGTCGCCTGGGACTTGTTGAGCCGCATCGATACCCGCATGGTAGTCATCACCCTGGGGGCGCAGGGGGCCTTGCTCCTCCAGAGAGGCAAACCTGCCAGCCGGATACCGGCCAGAACGATAGAGGGGGCGCACGCCATCGGTGCGGGAGACTCTTTCGTGAGCACGCTGGCGCTGGGTTTGGCCTCGGGTGCGCAGCCCGAAGTGGCCACCAGGATCGCCGTCGATGCTGCCACCCTGGCCGTATCGAAGGAGAGAACTTCGTCGGTCAGCTTGCCAGAGCTGCTCCATCTCCTGGGAGAGCAGATGGAAACGGGGACGGAAAGCACTCTGTGGGAGGTTGTTCGAGCCCGAAAGTGGAAGCCCTCACAGATGTAGCTCACGCGGGCTTGAAAGGAGGCGGATTTGGATACCCGTTGGAGAGACGTTACCAATGTATTGTTGCTACGCTTGGACAGCCTCGGGGACGTACTCGTAACTACTCCGGCGATACACGCGGTCAGGGCGAATCTCCCAGCGGCTCGCATCTCTCTCCTTGCCAGCTCGGTAGGAGCGGAGGCAGGCTATCTCAACCCGGATGTCGACGACGTGATAGTGTACAGCGCGCCCTGGATGGATGCCAACAGGGTTCTGGCTCACGATAGTGAGCGCGAGTTCGATGTGGTTCGACGGCTAAGCCAGAGGAATTTCGACGGCGCTATTATCTTCACCAGCTACCACCAGAGCTCGCTTCCGGCGGCGTACCTTTGCTATCTGGCCGGCATACCGCTTCGCCACGCGGCATCCACCGATGGATCGGGAAGCCTGCTAACCTCCAGGCACCGCCACCCTCCACAGATAGTTCACGAGGTCGAGCACGGTCTCGATCTGGTGGCGGGACTCGGCTTTCCCGCGGATAAGAAAGACCTGGTCCTGAGACCTCGGCCGGGCGATCATCACAGGGCGACCGAGCTTGTCGAGGCGCTGAGAATCAAGAATGACCGGCCGTTGGTCGTGATCCACCCCGGTTGCAGCGTGCAGGCACGCACCTACCCCTGGGGAAGCTACGTGAAGGTGGCGGACTTGCTGGTCGAGCGACTGGGATGCCAAGTGCTGTGGACCGGAATGCCCGGCGAAGTGGATCTCGTCGAGAGGATAAGGTCGTGGACCAAATGGCCCACTCATTCCCTGGCCGGGCACACGAACCTGGGGACCCTAGCGGCGATCATTTCACAGAGTGACCTGCTAATAACGAACAATACCGGCCCTATGCACGTGTCGGCAGCTATGAAGACTCCCGTGGTGGCCCTCTTCGCGCTGACCAATCCCCCCGAGCAATGGGGGCCCTGGATGGTGTCCCACCGCATTCTGAACGAGCCGACTCCCTGCGCCTACTGCTACGCTCGCACCTGCACCGTAGGGCACCAATGCCTGACTTTAGTGAGCGCCGACAAAGTAGTCGAGGCGGCTGAGTCTTTGCTGCGTGAGAGGGCGCGTCTCGGATCGAAGGGTACCGCGGCAGCCCGGGCCACGCGGACCAGCCCTTCTTAACACCGAAGCACAACCGACGAAAAACGTGGAAACTACTGGTGACTGTTTCAATGGCTAGGAATGTTACCACCGCGCCCCAATGGCAGGGACTGAAACGGGTTCTGGCCGTTCGGCTGGACAATATCGGCGACGTCTTGATGCTTCAGCCGGCCTTGAGAGCCATCAGAGCCAATCTGCCCGGGGCCAGCCTGACCCTGTTCGCCAGCCCGGCGGGGTCTCAGACGTTCGGTCTGCTACCGGAGGTGGATAACGTCATTTCTCACAAGGTCATCTGGCAGGACGTCCGGGGTAGCTGGCCTCAGGACGTCGGACGGGAATACCAGCTGGTCGATGAAATCCGGCGGCGAGATTTCGAGGCTGCGTTCGTCTTCACCAGCTTTTCGCAGAGCCCGTATCCGCCGGCCTATCTCTGTTATCTGGCAGGCATTCCCCTTCGCCTAGGAATGTCGAAGGAATTCGGAGGGGCTATTCTCACCACCTGGGTCAAGTCACCCGACGATGCCCTCCACCAGGTGGAGCGCAACCTCCTCCTACTTGAACAGCTCGGATTCCAGCTTTCCGACCGAGATCTAGCGGTAAGCATTCCCCAGGAGGCCAGGACCTCCCTGGATCGCAAGCTGGCGGGATTGGGCCTGGACCCGATGGCCCCATTCATACTGGTGCACCCATTCACCAGTTGCCAGGCGCGGACCTACCCCGTCTATCGCATGGCAGCGGTGGCCCGGGGGATTATGGACCGGCGCAAGCTGCCGGTAGTAGTTTGCGGACACGAGAAAGACCGGCAGCGACTGGCCCAATCCGGACCGGATGTTTGGGGCGTTCCTTCGACATTCCTAGGCTAAGCTATATTATTGGCCGGCCAGACGACCATTCTGGAATACGCGGCGCTGATAAGCAGAGCCAGGCTCTTGATAGGCAACAACACATCCTCTATGCATCTGGCGGACGCGGTTGGAACGCCCTCTGTAATCATGTTCTCGGGAACCGAGCTCGAGTCCCAGTGGCGTCCCAGGAGAACCAGGAGCACCTTGCTCCGCAAGCCGACTGCTTGCAGCCCGTGCTACGGGTTCGAATGTCCATATAACCTGGAATGCTTGGACTTCGAGCCCGAAGAAGTACTTAGCGCGGCCGGGAGTTATTTGGATGGAAACTAGTGTAGCACGGTCGGGTGAAGCTCAACCCACGATACAGATTCCGATTCGTAAGATCGCCATCGTTAGAGCACTCCACTTGGGTGACTTGCTCCTGGCCGTGCCGGCGTTCCGAGCGCTTCGAAAGCGGTTTCCGGAGGCGGAGATAACCCTGATAGGCCTTCCTTGGGCCAAGGAATTCGTCCGCCGATTCTCGGCGTATCTTGACCGGTGGGTCCAGTTCCCGGGATTCCCCGGCATGCTGGAGGTGGAGGTCGACTGGTCACGAACCAGGGACTTCCTGAAGTCCTCGCGAGCTTATGGTTACGACCTGGCCATACAGATGCACGGAGACGGGTCGGTCAGCAACAAGTTCACGGCCCTGCTGGGCGCGCGATTGACCGCCGGCTATCGCAGACCCGACTTGCCCTCCCCCCGGCTGACCCATACCTTGCCGTACCCGGAAGGTATGAAAGAGGTGCTCAAGCACCTGAGACTGGTGGAGGCATTGGGAGCGCGTTATGGCGATGCCGGGACCGAGTTCCCGCTCTACCCCTACGATTTCGATGAGCTGAGGCAGCTTCCGGGAGCGAAGGAGTTGGAAGGCCAAAACCCCATAGTTGCCATACACGCGGGAGCCCGTCCGCCGGCCCGCAGGTGGTATCCCGAGCGCTTCGCGTCCGTGGCAGACTGGCTGGTCGCCGAGCACCAGGCCACGGTGGTGCTTTGCGGTGGGCCGGGGGAAGAGTATCTCTCACAAGCAGTGCCGGAGCGTATGCGCGC
>JAMDCE010000701.1:9332-10557 GCA_023489135.1 Chloroflexota bacterium | reverse complement strand
CTCTTTCATACCTTCCGGGTACGGCAAGGTATGGGTCAGCCGGGGGGAGGGCAAGTCGGGTCTGCGATAGCCGGCGGTCAATCGCGCGCCCGAGCGATAGACCTGACGGGCCAGACGTCTATCGGTGCCCTGGGGGCGCTTCTGAGCAGGGCCAGCCTGGCAGTGCTAAACGACAGCGGGCCGGCGCACGTAGCGGCAGCCCTTAGGATTCCCAGCGTGGCTCTCTTCGGAGCGGCCGATCCGGCCCGTTGGGCGCCCATCGACCAGACCGTTAATCGAATCATCTACAAAGGCGTAGAGTGCAGCCCCTGTCCGCACTGGGTCTGCCCCATTGACCATCGCTGCCTGAACTGGATCACGGTCGAAGAAGTCCGGTGCGTGTCCAACGAGCTACTATCGCCCGGCCGCAACGCGACCGGTCCAAATTCCAATAAAGTATCGACGAGAACGAGCCGGTGAAAAGACTCAAGATTCTGATCTGGCACATTCACGGAAGCTACCTGAACTGCATGGTCCAGGCGTCCCACGATTTCTATCTCCCCATCAAGGAGGGCCGGCCGGAAGGGTATGGAGGCCGCGGCCCCACCTTCACCTGGCCGGACAACGCTATAGAGGTGCCGGCGGAACGCGTGAAGGACCTGGAACTCGATCTGATCGTCTATCAGACGCCCAAAAACTACTTCGAGGATCACTACGAGATCCTAAGTGAAAAGCAACGGCGCCTGCCCAAGATCTACCTGGAACACAATACGCCCAAAGGGCATCCCACCGATACCCGGCACCACATTGATGATTCGAACGTGCTGCTGGTGCACGTAACGCACTTCAACCGACTGATGTGGGATTCCGGCCGCTGCCGCACCAGGGTGATCGAGCACACCGCCATCCCGCGTCCTAACCTGGTCTGGAACGGGAACCTTTCCAAGGGCATCGTCGCGGTAAACGGCATCGAACGCCGCAATCGGGTGGCAGGTTACGACGTGTGGCAGGCGGTGAAAGAGAAAGTGCCTCTTGACCTGGTTGGTATGGACTCGAAGGAAATCGGAGGGCTCGGCGATTTCCCACAGGAAGACCTTCTGGCTCTGGAAGCCAATTATCGCTTCTTCAAGGAGGTCAGAGGCCCGGCCTTTAAAGAGATGACCTGAACCCCGTCCGCCCAGGACGTTACCTCGGGCACATCCGGATCGTCGCGGCGAGTAAACACGTCCACCTCGTAGCCGAGGGC
>JAMDCE010000701.1:0-9322 GCA_023489135.1 Chloroflexota bacterium | reverse complement strand
CAGGCCTATTGGAGGAATCGGGGATTTCCCGCAAGAAGGCCTTCACGCGCTGGAGGTCAACTACCGCTTCTTCTTCAACCCGATCAGGTACACCAGCCTGCCCCTGGCGGTTATCGAGGCGATGATGCTCGGCTTGCCGGTGGTAGCCTTGGCGACGACGGAGCTGCCGACCGTGATAGTTGATGGGGTGAATGGCTACGTGTCCAACGATCTGGACTACCTGGTCGGTCGAATGTGGCACCTGATCGAAGGTAAGGCGGAGGCCGAGCGCCTGGGAGCCAACGCGAAGGCCACGGCGCTAGAGAGATTCGGTCTTCCCAGGTTTATCCGCGACTGGGACGCCGCCTTCCGCGAAGTTACGGACTAGCATTTCTATTTCCAAAGGCTGTGGGGCACATGAACAGGAGGGAATGCCAATGAAAACGTCGAAGCCAAGAATTGCTATGATAAGCGAGCACGCCAGTCCTTTGGCTCTGCTAGGAGGGGAGGACGCCGGCGGCCAGAACGTCTACGTGAGCGAGGTGAGCAGCAAAGTGGCTGCCCTGGGTTATGAGGTAGACGTGTTTACCCGGCGCGATTCGTCGAGCGTGCCCGAAGTGACCCCTTGGGCCGAGGGGGTCCGCGTCGTTTCTTTGAAGGCCGGGCCCCTGATGCCCTTGAAGAAAGACTTGCTCCTGCCCCATATGCCGGAGTTCCGCGACAATCTTATCCACTTTGCGAAGAGGGATGGGGTCGCGTACGATCTGATTCACGGGAACTTCTGGATGTCGGGCTGGGTGGGATGCGAGCTTAGAGAATCTTGGGGCATTCCTCTGGTGGAAACCTTCCACGCCCTGGGGAAGATCAAGAAGATGCACCAGGGTGCAGCCGATACCAGTCCGGTGGAGCGGAGCGCCGTCGAATTGCGGGTGATCGCCGAGGCGGACGTCCTGATCGCTCAGTGCCCATCGGAGAAAGAAGAGCTAATCGAGCTCTATGGAGCCGAGGAGGACGACATCGTCATAGTTCCTTCCGCGGTAGACGTGGATACTTTCCACCCGGTGCCAAGGCGGATGGCGCGCAAGATGGTTGGCTTGGAGCCGGACGGGCCCATCATCGCGTACGTCGGACGGCTGCTCCCCAGGAAGGGTATCGACTGCATCGTACAGGCTCTGGCCAGGCTATCAGAGGGCAGGAGCAAAGCAGCCCAGTTGGTGATAGTGGGAGGCGAGACGGACACGGTGAGCCCCGAGACGGACAAAGAGGTGGCGCGCTTGACGGATATCGCCGCCTCGCTCGGCGTTCTGGATCGCGTTAGCTTTGTGGGGCGCCGGCCGCAGTCGGTGCTCAAATACTATTATTCCGCCGCCGACGTCTGTGTCTCCACCCCTTGGTACGAGCCGTTTGGTCTCGTTCCTCTGGAATCGATGGCCTGTGGCACGCCGATGATCGCTTCGGAAGTTGGTGGGATGAAGTTCACGGTTCAAGATAACAGGACCGGATTTCACGTTCCACCTAAGGATCCAGGCCTTCTGGCCGCGAGGATCGAGCTGGTTCTCAACAGCCCCGGTCTACGCGCGTCGATGGGCCGAAAAGCGCGCGAAAGAGTCGAGAAGTACTTCACCTGGCACCAGGTGGCCAAGAGGATGGCCGGCGTGTACGGCGACCTGATCGAATGGAAGCTCGAAACAGGGCTGGAGGGGAGGACGTTACTGGAGGGCGCCACACCTATGGCTCCCACTGCGCTGCCCCACGAAAGGGGCGCCCTGGCTTAGAGCGGTTTTCGATTAGCTTGGGCAACCGGTAGCGGGGGGGCTTGTCCCCCGCCGGAGGGGTGCGGGCGGGGGACAAGCCCCCCCGCTACACCTGGATACTGCCGCCGTGGTGCTGTTCGGTCCACGTTTAAATCGTTACGGAAACCGCTGTAGGCGCAGTGACGCGGCTTGTTGGGATGGAGCTCGGCTATGGCTCAGAAGCTGGACATTCTTATTCCTACCTGCAATCGAAAGACAGGCTTAGCTATCACCCTGACCTCGCTCCTCGGTCAGACGTACCGTGGCTTCGACGTGTTCGTATCCGACCAGACTGAGGGAGAGGACTACGCCTCGGATGTCGAGATTCAGACCATCAGCCGCGCCTTCTCGATTCGGGGGTGGAAGCTGCGCATTATCAAGCATCTGCCGCGACGGGGGATAGCCGAGCAGCGCAACTTCCTTCTCAGCCTCAGCCGGGCCGAGTACGTGCAGTTTCTGGACGACGATCTTCTCCTGGAACCGGAAGTCGTCGGGCGCATGCTCGGGGCAATCGAAGAGGAGCGCTGCGGGTTCGTGGGCTGCTGCGCCGTGGGGCTGAGTTACCTGAACGATTACCGGCCGCACCAGCACAACATCGAGGTCTGGCAAGGACCGGTGCAGCCCGAAAGGTTCGACTGGGACACGATCCCTTGGGATCGCCACAAGGTCCACAACGCCGCCAATGCCTACCACCTGTATGAGAAGCTCGCCCCCAATGGAGGCATCGTCAAATACAAGGTCGCCTGGGTAGGAGCCAATGTGATGTACAGCCGTGCCAAGCTGCTCGACGTCGGCGGCTTCTCCTGGTGGCACATGCTTCCTTCCGAGCACGCCGGCGAGGAGGTGCTGGCCCAGCTTCTGCTCCTACGAAAATACGGGGGGTGCGGAGTCCTTCCCAGCGGGACCTATCACCTCGAGCTGCCCACGCTGGTGGAGAACCGGTTGGTGAATGCGACCTCCCTGTTCCCAAGGCTGGTAGCTGATGGTCCTGACGCCGCTTGATTGTTTTCTGCTCAGGTACCTAGAGACCCATTTCTTACTGGAGGATATTGGCGCAATGGTTTTGGCCGGAAATACAGCCATAGTAACAGGAGCGGGTAGCGGGTTGGGCCGCGCTTTGGTAGTTTCCCTGGCGACGGAGGGCTGCAACGTCGTGGGAATTGACATCAGCAGCCCTGGAATCGAGGCTACTACTAAAGTTGCCAAGGGGCTGCCCGGATCAGTTGTGGGGGTAACCGCAGACATTAGCAAGGTCGATCAAATCGACGCTGCGATGAAGCAAACCCTGGACGCCTTCGGCCGCCTGGATGTGTTGATAAACTGTGCGGGGATCGACTTCACCCTGCCGGTCTCGGACATGACCATCGACCAATGGGACAGAGTCGTGGCCGTAAATCTGCGGGCGCCGTTCTATTTCTCCAAATCGGCCATGACGATCATGAGGGAACAAGGCGGGGGCCACATCGTGAACATATCTTCCACCGCGGGCAAAAGGGCGTGGGCCAACGCTGCCGCCTACCACGCGACGAAATGGGGGCTCATCGGCCTGACGCGGGCTCTCGGAGTGGAGGGACGGCCGCATAACATTCTAGCCACACTCATAGTCCCGGGGGGAATGCGTACCAGCTTCTTCGACCGTCTGGAGGAGAAACCGGACCCCAACAACTTGCAGGATCCGCACGCGGTGGCCTCCATGATCCTCCACATCCTTTCCAGCCCCGAGGGCTCAGTCGTACAGGAGGCCATAATCACGCCGTTGACCGAGACCTCATGGCCCTAGCTCCCTCGCCAAGTAATCTCGGCCTCGGCCCGTCGCGGGCCTGGCCCAGCATGCTATAATCTTTGTACATTGAGAACAGGAGGAAGACTGTGAGCTCGACCACCGATAATGCCGGTGCCGCGTTTGCCGGAGAGAGCCAAGCCAACCGTAAGTACTTGTTTTTCGCGGAGAAAGCCGATTCCGAAGGACAGAAACAGATCGCCCGGTTATTTCGGGCGGCCGCCGAGGCCGAGACCGCCCACGCTCGAAATCACCTCAAGGTTCTCCAGGGAATAGATTCCACCAGGGATAATCTTCGGGCCGCGATAAAGGGTGAGAACTACGAATTCACGGAGATGTATCCGAGCTTCATCAAGCAAGCTCAGGCCGAAAACGAGGCCAACGCCCAGGAGAGCTTCAACCTGGCCAACCAGGTCGAAGAAATTCACCACGGCCTTTTCCTGAGTGCCCTCGCCAAGCTGGAAAAAGGGGAGCGCATAGAGGACAAGCCGTTCCACGTGTGCCAGTACTGCGGCAATACCGTCGAAGGCGAAGCGCCGGACCAATGCCCCATCTGTGGCGCCCCGAGGAGGATGTTCAAGCTGATCGAATAGGTCAAAGTTCTCACCGCAGAGTAGACGCTGGGGCGCAGAGAAAGTCATCGAAGTCTCTGCGCCCTCAGCGGTGAACCCCAATCGGTTGTCGCCCTTGGTGTTGAGGGCTCAGGCGGCGTCCGTTTCCGCCTTTCGCTCTTTCCACTCCAGCAGCTTGCAGGGAACGGCGTGCGTCACGCCCAGCTCCGAGAGGAAGCGCCTGGTGAGCTGGGATTTGAGATCCTCTAACCCCTCATCGGTTACCGGCGCAGGTCGAATCCTCGCCGCGGCCATGGAATCGTGGCCACCGGCCGAGCCCAGGCCGGCAACCGCTTTTTGCACCAGGTCGCCGGCATTGCTCCCGGGGTTGCTGGTCCGAACCGAGATGAAGAACTCCCCATCCGCTTCCCCAAAACATACGCTCCAGTGGATGTCCTGGAGACGGAGTAGCAGGTCGGCCGCCTCGGCCACTACCTCGGGCCGAGCGTCCCGTCCGATGTCCGAAATCACCACCCCATCGTAGCTGTAAGCCCTCTCCATGGCACGCCTGATGTGCTCGAAGTATATTCTCGGCAGCTTGGGATTCTGAATCAGGCCCAACAGCTCGAAGTCCACCAGTGGAAACAAACGCATATACGCCTGGATGTCGGCGCTGGTAGTCCTGCGAGACAGATCGAGGGTCTCGGACTTAATGCCGTACACAAGGCAGGTGGCCAGTCGCGCGTCGACGTTGACCTCGGCGTCGAACAAATACTCGGTGACGATCGTGGAGGTGGCACCCAGGTCGGTTCTAACGTCGAGGAAAGGCACCCGCTTCAGCTCCGGCGTAGGCGGATGATGGTCCAGCACGGCGATGGTTGGCGCCTCGGCCGCCAGAGAGTAATTGCCTCCCCCCGGCTGGGAATCGACAAATATGATCCCATCGTACCCTTTCAAATCCGCTCCGTCCACCCAGCGGACACGAACCCGAGGGATCTTCAGCATCGCCAGGTTCCCGACCTTACCCACAACTCCGGTAAAGCAGATATCGACTTCACTCTTCGTCGTACGTTCGAGAAGCTCATGCAGCCCGAAGGCGCTGGCCATCGAATCGGGGTCGGGGTTGTCGTGCGACACCACCGCGATCCTGGGGTAATTTCTGGCTATTTCGATGAGATTACGCGCGTTGGGCCGAGTCATGTCTATCACGCCTTCGTGGAATTATAGCAAGAGCTATGCCAGCGAGCAACCTTTTGTTGTGAGCCTTCCGCAGCTATGCTAGAATGGGGCTCTAAACAAGACTGGCGCGATCGGAGGGTGACGAAGTGGCGAGAGCGGCTGCCGCGCGGCTAGATGGGCCGAGGCCCCTAACGACCTGGGTCCAGGGCCTTGCCCTCGAAGTCTCCACGCTTCTTCTGCTTGCTGCCCTGCCTCTCCTGTTCTTCTGGAGGCTTTTTACTCCCGCCGCCTACGACCTGGCAAGCATCGTACCGGGGGACTTCACCGACCTGCACTTCCCAAACCGAGTCTTTGCTACTCGCGAGCTGCTGGCGGGGAAGCTGCCGTTGTGGAACCCGTACGTGTCCTCCGGACACTCCGCCTTGGGCGACATCCAGGTGGGTATCTTCTACCCCTTGAACACGGCGCTATCGCTCTGGCTGGGGCACGACGGCACACTATCGTACGTCGCGCTGGAGGCCCTGGTGGCCATCCACCTCTCCCTCGCGGCCATTTTCACCTATCTGCTTGCCAGGCGACTCATCGGGAGCAGGATGGCCGCCATCACGTCCTCGCTCGTTTTCACCTACGGCAGCTACCTGACCTCTTACCCCGTGCAGCAGGTCATTATCCTGGAGGTCAGCGTCTGGTTGCCACTGGTGCTGCTGTTACTGGATCTTGGGATCGGACGGCGCCGGCTGTGGTATTTCGTGCTGGCCGGGGTCGCTGCCTGCCTGGCCATACTGGCGGGACACCCGCAGACGTTTACCTACTTGGGCATAGCGGCCGGACTTTTCCTGTTGTACCGGCTCCGTCTCGGACGACGGCCCTTCGGTAAGCCCTTGCTTGGGGTAGTGGTTTTCCTGGGGGTAACTCTTGGCCTGCCGGCCATCCAGCTGATCCCCAGCTACGAACACCTGGCACTAACCGCCAGGACGGATGTGGGCTACGAGTTCGTCAAGTCGGGTTTCCAGCTGCGCGACCTGGTGGGACTCGTATTCCCGACTAACGCAGGCGGCCGGCCTCTGTACGTCGGCATCGTTCCCTTGTTGCTGGCCGGCTGGGCCTTGTTGCGCGCGGAGACGCGCTCCAAGACCTGGTTCTGGCTCGGGCTGGCGGTTCTTGGGCTGGTGATGTCTTTTGGGGGAAACACATTCTTTCACAGTGTGGAATACGTCCTCGTGCCGGGTTTGAAGTTCTTCCGCAACCACGAGCGCACGGCCTTGATCTTCAGTATGGCCGTGGCGATCCTGGCCGGATACGGCGTCAGGGACCTGCTTGGGCGCGGACTTGAGAGCGAGGAGCACCTATACGCGACATTCATACGCTGGGCGCGATGGCTATTCCTGTGCCTGCTGGCCGTGTCGCTCGTTTTCTATTTCGGCTCTGCCACGGCCGCCGAGGCCGCTCGGGCTCGCGCCAACGAGCTCAGCGACCGCGCGTCGTTCGCCGTGCTATTGCTCTTCCTGGCGCTGGTGTTGCTCCATTTACGGCTGCGATTTCGATGGGGCGCCGTCTCGACCGGCATACTCCTGATCGCTCTGGTCGGATTCGACCTGTTCACGACCAACTGGCAGAACAATCTGGGGCTGGTGCCCCCGGACAAAGTTTTCCCGGAAACGCAGCTGGTGAAGCTGGTTCAGGGGGGCTTCGGCCAGTATCGGGTGGCCAGCGAAGGGCTGCTGCCCGGCGACGGGAACGCCGGCTCGGTGTACGGCATCCAGGACGTGGTGGGCAACAGTCCGCTCGAATTCAAGCGCTACCGAACATTCGAGAAGAACGTGGAGGAGTGGCAACGCTGGCAGCTGCTCAACGTGCGCTACATCCTCACTAAGCGCCAGTTTAAGGACGGCCGATTCAAGCAGATCGGGAAGATGGGCGACACCTACGCCTACGAGATCGCCGAAGAGCAGCGACTGCCGCGGGCGATGGTCGTCTATCAGGCCCAGGTGGCCGGCTCGGACCAGGAAGCCTTCGATCTCATCAAGAAGGCCAACCTTCGCCAGCAGGTGATCCTGGCCCGGCCTTCAAGCCTGGCGCTTCCGGATAAGCCTCCCTCCACCGGATTTGCCCGGGTAGAAAGCTACGGCTCGGATAGAATAACGGTTGCCGCGAGCCTGCCGGAAAACGGAATCCTGGTGATGAGCGAGGTCGATTACCCCGGCTGGCGCGCCTCGGTCGACGGAGCGCCCGCCGACATCATTCCGGCGGACTATCTCCTACGCGCCGTGCCCTTGAGTCGGGGACAGCACGTGGTGGATTTCGTGTACGACCCGCGTTCGCTTGCTGTTGGAAGGCAGGTGTCGATACTTACCCTGATTTTCGCAGCCCTGGTGGTGCTGGCAGAAATCGCACCGAGGCTGACGGCGCGATTCCGATCAATCGCACACCGCCCACTGCAGGGACCTTTCGAAGCGAGATAGGTACTCGGCGCCCCTCGGGAGGTCCAGCACGGTGTCGTTGATTCGTATGCCTCCCATACCCTCCACATAAATAGACGGCTCGACGTTGTGGGTCATGCCGGGGCCAAGCTCGTCCTCGGAGTGCGGGTTCAACCGCGGCGGCCTGGTGTGCGAGATGGCCTGGAAGCCCACCTCGTGGCCCAGTCCATGTTTGAATAGCCCCTCGTACCCTTGCTCGGCGATGTACTGGCGCGCTGCCTGGTCCACCTCTGACGCTTTGACGCCGTAGCCGATGGCTTCGATGGCCCTCGCCTGCGCCACCAGGCACGTCTCGTACATCCGACGTATGGCGCTCGACGGCTCTCCCACCACGAAGGTCCTAGTCACCTCGGCCCAGTAGCCATCCGCGTAAACCTCCAGTTGCGCCAACACCAGGTCTCCCTTCACCAGACGGCGGTCGGAGGTCATGTTGAATGCCTTGTAGGCCTCGGCCGAGCGCGGCCCGGACATGACGTGGGGGAAAGGGGTGACTCGTCTCACGCCCTTGTACCCGTGGCCCCGGGAAAGGATGGCGGCGGCCATGGCGCCGGCCACCTGGCCCTCGCTCGCCCCCGGATGGATGGCCTCACGCGCGGCGTGGAAGCCAAAGGCGGCGATTTCGTTCGCCACCCGGAGGTGCGCCACCTCCCGCTCGGTCTTCGACTGGCCCAGTCGCTCCAAGGTGGGGCTGGCGTCGACGATGTCGGCGTCGGGGAACACCGAACGGTACATATCGATGGTGAGCGAGCTGGGAGCCCCGACCTGGGTGTAGGTGCTGACGACCGACTGCAGCGAGTACTCGATACCTATTACCAACAGCGCCAGGCCCTGATCCTTGCATATCTCGGCCAGAATCGGTCGGACCGCATCTTCCGTCGCGCCCATTTCGGGACGGAGGGCGCGAAATGTGAGCACGTTGAAGGGTGAAGCCGTTCTCGCCAGGTCTTCTTCCGCTTCAGGTACGATCAGGGTCGGCTCGGCTAATCGCGGGTACACCAGAAAAGAGTCGCCGAGCACGGGCGAATAGCCGCTCAGCATAAGGACGTTGTGCGGAAGACGGCAGATGATCACGTCGATCGAATCGGCATCCATCTGCTCGCCGGCCATGGCCATCCGCTGCTGATCGCGCGATGGGCCCTTGTCGGCGTGCCTGGGATTACTCGAAGCCCCAGTTGTGTGACTGCCTTTTCCGGGGTTGCCGGTTCGTTTTGCACTCATCTTGACACCCGTCTTCGATTCTGCAATAACCATACCAGGCTTTCCGCGCTGCTGGCTGGCACATATCTTGCTTTTGCCTCTACTTGACGGCCACCAAGAGCCGATCCGACAACGTAGCGCGGGGGCTTGTCCCCCGCCGGGGTGCGGGCGGGGGACAAGCCCCCGCGCTACAGGGGGAGATTTAGGGGATAGGCTCTACGAGGGAAGAGGGAAGACCGTGGGCGATGTACCTTCGACAGGCAGGGAGACCGACGTGATCCGTGATTGGCTGCGGAACAACGCTCTTTTCGTGGCGGCGGTCCTGGCGCTACTGGTGCTAACCGCGATTAGCCGAGCCGACCC
>JAMDCE010000712.1:3616-4030 GCA_023489135.1 Chloroflexota bacterium | reverse complement strand
CCCAGGGCTCCAAAGACCAGGCCTCGCAATGCTTTTACCTCATTACGGGTTGTCTCCATCTGGGTGCTTACTGCTGCCTGAAGGGCTTTGCTATCATTCCTCAGTCCTTCTGTCTCTTTCTTCATAACGGCGACAAGGTTGGTGATATCAGTGCGGAGCACGCTGAGTTGCTCGCTCATTCCCTTCTGGGCGGTCGCGTTTTCATTTCTGACTGCATCCAGTTGCCTGTTAACAGTACTGCCCAATGCTGCAATTTGATTTCCTGCTTCATTCAAACGGTGGTCGACTGTGTGGTTCAGTGTCGCTATTTCGCCTGTGGCTCGTTCGAACTTTTCGTTCAGCAATTGCTGTTCGTTAAGCAACTCAGGGGTGCCAATTTCCTTCAGGGCGGTGACTACGCCGCTGATGCCTGCT
>JAMDCE010000712.1:0-3606 GCA_023489135.1 Chloroflexota bacterium | reverse complement strand
GCAGCCCTACCGCTCTCCTGGGCCCACGAGCGCACCTCCACCACCACTTGCTCAAGGGATTTCGCGGCGGCTGAATAGGATTCGGTCTCCTGCCGCAGTTTTTCGAGTTGGTCCACGAGGCGATTCGCCTCTTCTTCCGTTCGCAGGAATGCGTCAACACGGTCGGCAGTTGTCATATCTTCCATTCACCTCACACAGGCCATGCGGCCGTTATTCTGTCCACAAGACGGTAATTGAGCTCTGAAGCAAAATAACTTGCGGTGCTGAAGGGCACCTGTCGCATAAGCTCACGGATCAATATGCGGTCGCTACGGGATGCCTTAATCAATGCCATTGCAATTTGCAGCGCAGCACCGTCCTTGTACGCGGCCTGGCTAACGACCTCGCCGCACGCGGACGCAATTACGGTGATATCGATCCCATATTTCCGCAAAGCAAACTCCACGGCAGCCTCAACGTTTTGGCGCACTACGTCTGCGTCCGTGTCTCGGCATAACGCCTCCGTGATGCTTCTCAAGAGTAGTAGACCAGGTACATCTGGGTACGACCCCAGCAAGCGGGCAACGGCGCCACGCAGGGCGGCGGCATCGATCGGGGAAACCAAATCATCGAGGAGTGGCGTTAGGGCATCCAATCCACCGCAGCTAGAAGCCAGCACCGCGTTCAGTCGCTCGTCGAATTCCGATTGGCTCAAATAGTCCAGGATTCGTTGCCGAAGGTCCTCGCCTGTCCTGGCGCTGCTCGCTGCAAGCAACATCTCGTTCAACGAACTGCGGCGCGCCAATTCAACGTGCTTATATATGAAGTCCACTAGTAATGCGGCAACCGCGAGAACGAACTCTCGATGATCTTTCCCAATCACAGCAAGCGACTCCGCCTCTGAGCGCTCACCAAGCTTACGTTGATATGACGCGGCATATCTGCCAAAGGATTGGGCGATCTCCTGTTGCGAAGCGCCAGAAAGCATTGCCACAAACTCGTGGGCGGAAAAGTCGACCGTGTAGTCTGCTACAACCCCAATGATGACCAAGCGATGGAGCGCTTTTTCCAAGCGCGATCTAGTCTCATCTCCATCTCCACGTCTCCGTGTTGCGCCATTCTGCCACCTGATTCGCACAGTGTGCCTGACCTGGAGTTGATCGATCTCGTCAAGAACACTGACAATGTCCGTCACCTCCTCATCTTTTCCTCTGAAAGCCCTCACGTGAAACCATAAGGCGCGCATCACGTCATCTTCTTGTTGACGGT
The DNA here is from genome assembly GCA_023489135.1 of Chloroflexota bacterium. The sequence continues at coordinate 2,358 of JAMDCE010000712.1, read as the reverse complement.
CGCAGTCTTCCACTGCTCTTGCGATTTCTTCTAATGGAGTTGAAGGACTCAACAGCCTGGTCGCACGCCTAGGATTATCGTTAGAGACAATCACCGCACAATGGGCTGTGCGTCTATCGCGTCCCGCCCTTCCCGCTTCTTGATAAAACGATTCAATCGACTCAGGCAGGCTGATATGAACCGTATAACGGATGTTCGGTTTGTCGATTCCCATGCCAAAGGCCTTGGTGCAGGAAAGGATCGCCGCCCGATTTCTCTTGAATCTTCTCGCTATTTCCCGCTTGCGTTCTTCCCAGTATCGCTCCCTTGTGGTCCTTGGTTGCGATCCACTGTAGTAATCGATCTTGGTGTTCAATTTGTCAGAGAGGTGCTCCGATTGCCTAACGACACCGAACTCGCCGTCCACGTGTGGACAAAACACGAGTCCAGCATAGGTCCGTTCGCCATTTGGTTCAAAGAAGACACCTGGTCCAACCCCAAAGTCCGTTGGAAGCCGTCTCAAAAAACCCTCAACTCTCTGTGCCTTCTCCATCGAGTGACACGCCAGCACAGTAAAATGAAGCTCAGGGCGGTCGAAGCTCGAGGGAGTGATAATTGCATCGATATCGGTAATGCCCAACTCCCGTTGGACGTCCTTGAGGACGATCTTGCTGGCGGTGCCAGTCATGGCTATCAAGGGAGGCACCTCCAGGTTGGATGCACAGTAGTCTCGCGATATGCGACCCAAATTGAGGTAAGCTGTGCGGAAGTCATGCCCCCATTCTGAGACACAATGCGCTTCATCAATCACGATCACGGAAATGGGGGTACTTACCGTCAGCGCACGCAAGGATTCACGAAATGGTATCGTCTGGAATCGCTCAGGGGCAACGTAACAGAAGAGATAGTGGCCCTGCTCGAAACCCCGCAAGGCCTGCTCTCTCTGGACAAACTGAAGCTGACTAGTGATCCCAATACACCGATCTATGCCTGCCCTGCTGAGATTGTCGATTTGATCATCGATCAACGAGATGATTGGGTCCACAACGATGCACCGCCCTGGTAGTAGGAGAGCGGCAAGCTGAAAGGCAATGGACTTACCCGCCCCAGTAGGCAAGAGCACAACTGAGTCTTTGCCTTTAAGGCAACGCTGTATGGCCTCCCATTGCCCCTCTCGGAAGTCCTCTTTCCGAAACACGTATTGCAAGAACCAGCGAACCTCTTCTCGCGATGGCTCCTCAACTCGTTTCGACCTTGCCGCAGACAAAGGAGCAGCGATCTCAACAGGAAAGACTGTGTCAGAAAAGGAGAACATTCCGTGGGAAGTATCGCCACCTGGACCGTTCCATTCATCGTCAATGGGGCCAATAACCACATCGAATTCAGATGACGGTTCATCGATGAGCATTACTCGAAGTTCAGGATTAACGACCTGGTCTCCATACAGCGTGGAAAGCCTAGTCAGAAGCCTTGCGAAATCGTGCACGGCCATCGCCGCGAGTTCTCTTGCGCGTGGGTCGAGTTTGAGGTTTGCCGGCAGAACCAACCCTATGTTCCAGGTACCAGTGAGAGGTAACCATCCTCCACGCAGCGCCTCGAGAACCGATAGTTCAATCTGAGTAATGAGTCTGCAAATCCTCAGGATTGTGCTAGTCTCGGTCTCTCTGCTGTCGGCTAGTCCCTCTACTGAAAGAATGGTTCTCAGTTGGTTGAGTGAAAGCCCTTGCCCTTCTCGAAGTTCTTGTGCTGACAGATGTAGGACTCTAAGCCCAGCAGCCTCCAGTTTTCCGTCTATGCCATCACCGTGTACCGTGTCCTGTTGGTCTGCCGATCCATCCAAATGTACTGCCACGGCAGGTTGGTCTGCACGTGTGAGGAGGAAGTCTATTCTCTCGTTTCGCAGCGTTTCTGAGTCTTTTAGGAAAGGTGCCGCCAGGATATCAGGGGTGAGACACCAGGGAGGACTGTGCTTGCCGCCAATTCCCGTCAGCCACTTCAGCATAAGACTGGTCTCGCCGCTGGTATTCTCGCCCTTGAATTGACTTGACGGATAGCAGGCGACTCTGCTCATATCCTCACAAAGAGACACTAACGAATATCCAGCAAAGAGGCGCTCAAGAGCCATTTCCAACTCAGGCGAACAGAAAGAGATAGCACCTCTCGTGAGTAGTGCCTCGGCCACCGCCAGCAGGTCACGTGTGCTTGGACGCAGATCACTGACTTTAGGAAAGGGAAAGTCAAGCCGCCAATGGGATAAAGATCGAACGACGGGTCGGGCAATCTCATTTTGGTATATCGCTTCGACGATACGCTCTGGGAGTGCGCAACACTGAAAGAACTTGACCTGAACGTCCCTTCCCCTTGGGGATGCTACCATCG
>JAMDCE010000649.1 GCA_023489135.1 Chloroflexota bacterium | reverse complement strand
TCACATAGCTGCAGTGGCCCAGGTCCTTCTGGCCACCGAATTAGTATATCATAGACGACGCCCTTAAGCAATCATTTCTTTTAGAAACTGCGCCGGTAATTCGCCCGGCAGGCGGGCTCTTCGTTTTGAAGGGGGAGACGTTGGGGGTCTGGCCACCCTCCCGCAGGTACTCTACTCGGCCATCATCTCAACTATGCGGTAACCTGCGGGATGATCAGGCCACGGTCTCCCGCGGGTTACCAGACGCGTGAGAAGATCGAGCGTGTAGAAAACCCGCGGGAGCTTCCAATATTCTGCCGAAGGATCGATCGTTCCCCGCAAACAACGAGGTACCCGGCCAGCGATGTGATTTGATTAAACGAAAGGTAATGTGATAAGATAATCCCACAGAAGTGGCCAAAGGAGGCGCCCAGATGCCCAAAGAAACCCTGAGAACGCATGTGGTCATCCCTCGGCAGTTGATCGAGTCGATCGATGAATTCGTCGGACGCCGCCGGCGCAGCAAATTCATGGCCGATGCCGTGCGAGAGAAGCTTGCCCGTGTGAGACTCGCCCGCGCCGCCGAGAAAGCGGCGGGGTCTTTGGCCGACGTCGATATTCCCGGTTGGGAAAACAGCGAGTCCGCGGCTCAATGGGTCCGGTCTTGTAGAAGGGAAGATGAAGAACGTTTGGGCGGGAAGCAGGTGGAGAAATGACTCGCTACCTTCTCGACACCACTGCTCTGATCGATTTCTCAAAAGGCCGTGAGCCGGCGCGCTCGCGCATTCTGGAGATGATTCAAACCGGTGATGAACTCGGCGTGTGCGCTGTTAACGTCGCTGAGTTCTATTCTGGGCTGCCGCCCGAGAACAGACCTACCTGGGATGAGTTCATCGGTTCGCTGGAGTACTGGGCGGCAAGCAGGACCGCTGCGGCACGCGCGGGAGGGTACCGATATGAATATTCCCGACAGGGTCAGGCGATATCGACTACCGACGCTTTGATCGCCGCTGTGGCCCAGGAGAGAGGCGCCGTTATCGTCACCAACAACGTGAAAGACTTCCCCCTGCCTGGGACCCTCCTCCTGTCGCTGTGAGGTGCCTCAGGGCTTATGGGTTCTAATCAGCGACGCCTGCCTCACACCACGTCCTTCTCGGGAAGGACGGGCTGGTCCTTCGAAGAAGGAGAAGGCCTGCTGCTGGCGATATCAGCGCCGCCGATAAACGCATAAGCCCTGTGATGCGCCTTGCCTTTCCCGAAGGTCGATGTTAGAATCGAGGCCGACCCGTATATCCTTCATCAAAGGTTAAGTAAGCCGGAGACGGTTCTGAATTGTACTTGGGTTACATCGAAGAAAAGGTTCCCATCGAAACGGCTGTGCCCGGTGATTTCATTGACACTCCCCTGGGTCGCTGCTTCGTCTGCCGACGTCAGGCTGATCCAAGCCCAAAGGATAATCCGGCTGATCTCCTGGACCTCCCCGCCAGCATCTTCGCCTCCTTGGGCCGGGATCACCGGCTGGCTCAGCTAGACTTCTCCCAGGCCTGCTTCATCGACATCGAGACCACCGGACTTGGCGTTGACACCGGCACGCTGGTATTTATGGTGGGTTTGGGTTACTTCGAGGGCACTCGCTTTGAGGTCAAGCAGTTCTTCTTGAGTGATCCCGACGACGAGCCCGCGATGCTCTATCTCCTGGCGCAGGAACTGAGCCGCTTCTCCGGCGTGGTTTCTTTCAATGGCCGCTACTTCGATCTACCCCTTCTCAACGCCCGCTTCGACCGGTTGGAATTCCCCTGGACTCTGTCAGCGCTGCCCCACCTTGACCTTCTGGGACCGGCTCGCCGCTTGTGGAAGAACCGGTTGCCCAGTTGTTCCCTTTCGTCCCTGGAACGAAACATTCTCCAGTTGGCCCGGGCTGAAGACGTTCCGGGTTCTCTCGTTCCCGAGATTTACTTCCAGTACCTGGACTCTGGCGATGCTCGACCGTTACATCCCGTTTTCGTCCATAACCTCCAGGATATCATCACTCTACCCACCCTGGCGACTCGAATTGGCCTGGCCTTCCACCAACCCCTGGATGGCGGTGTAACTGAGGGCCTCGATTTCTATAGCCTGGGCCGGTGTTACGAGGATCAGGGCCTGCGGGAGAAAGGCGTGGAGATGTACCAGCGAGCGCTAGCCTCCTCTTTGCCCGAGCGCTGGCATTTGGAGACGCTGCAGCGACTTTCGAGTCTGTACAAACGCACCCGGCGGATCGACGACGCTGTCAGGATCTGGGAAGGGATGCTGGACGGACAAGGTTGTTCCTTGCTTTTCCCCTACGTCGAGCTGGCCAAATACCTGGAGCATCAAGGACGTGATCTAGCGAGGGCGGAAATATTGGTGCTGGAAGCGATGACCCGGCTGGTCGATGATAGCCAGAGTCAATCCACCGCCGCCGGCCTGGCCCGCCGGCTGCAGCGAATTCAAGAGAAGATGACGAGAGGCTAGATGACTCGCAAATTGTTCAACACTGGCGATCTCAAGATCTGGCGAAGGCTCCCGGTCGAGGCCAGCCTGCTGATTCTGCTGGCCTCGACCGTCGCCTTCGGCTTCGGTTACGGCGCTACAGTCTGGTTCCTATCCTTCCTTTTCCTCTTGTGGCTCACCGACAACACTCAACCCATCGTCGACCAGAGAGTCTGGCACTACCTTCTCGTTCCTCTCACCCTTTTGTTCAACCGCTGGGTGGTTCGGGCAGCGATGCTCTACCTTCTTTTTCACGTCTGGTGGACCGGAGGACCCATATACGTCGCGATTCCCGTAGTGGGTGCCATGATCTTCCTGCTGCCTATGTCCGGTTTCTTCCTCAAATTGGCGTTGCGCAAGCTACCCAAGATACCGGGCTGGGAGATGTAGGGGTATGAAAAAGGTGCAGGATTTACTCGACCGGTTAGAGCATAAGTCTTCGCAAGAGATCCAACCATAGCCCCCCAGAAGGCTTCACTAACCCTCCCAGGAGTCCACAAAAGTTATCGGCCAAGACCCGATCGGCCGAACCTTTAGACGCCAAACGGTCGATGAGCCAGGGCCAGCGAAGAAGACCCTGCAGCCGGCGGGCCTGCGCCAATTCCTTCCCGAAGCGAGCCTGCAAACGAGACTGGTAGTCCAGACCAAGCGTGTCACTTCCACCGGATTTAGAAAGGCCGTCCAGGATAGCCTCGGCCGCAATCTGCCCACTGCGCAGCGCGTAGGAAACGCCTTCTCCCGTAAGTGGATTGATCAAGCCAGCCGCATCTCCCACCAGGAGCACGTGGCCCTGGGAAGGCGGATAGGTACCGGCGCCATGTCGAAGCAGGCTGCCGGCGGGACTGGAGATGAGTCGAGCTCCCCGAAGTCGCGGAGAGGCTACAAACCTCTGGAAAATGGCCGGCAGGTTGGCCTTGCGGTCTGCGGTCAGACGCTTCAAGTCGCTAGCGTAGACGCCGACCCCGACGTTGGCCACCGAATCGCTCAATGGAAATATCCATCCGTAGGCGGGCATCAAATCCCGGTCAAAGTAGTGCACCTCGTACCGCCGTCCCAGGTCCGGAACGCTTTCGAAGTAGGCGCGCATCCCCACAGAAGTGAGCGCCCTCCCCTGCGGGAAAAGTCCCAGGCTGCGCGCCACGGCGGAGTTTGCCCCATCGGCCCCCACCACCACGCCGGCCCTGAGACTGATTTCGGCGCCCCCACGTCTGGCTTTGACCTCGGTTTCGCTTCCCCCGGTGACGACGCCGGCTACGGCGCAGCCCGCAAGTTCCCCCGCCCCTAGACTGAGCGCGTAATCGCGCAGGGCGGAATCTAACTCCAGACGAGGAACGATTAGGCCAAAGCCGTTGGCTGGTCGAGAAGATTCGGGTGGTCGACCCGTCATCGCTTTACCGTTGGGTGCGAAGAAACGCACCTCCTCCAATGGGTAGCCAAGCTTCTCCACCCGGTCGAGAAGGCCGAGATTAGAGAGGGCGGTCAGGGCGCGGTGGTCCAAGCCATCGCCGCAAGGCTTGTCGCGGGGAAACGCGGCCCGGTCG
>JAMDCE010000096.1 GCA_023489135.1 Chloroflexota bacterium | reverse complement strand
GCTGCTGAATCTCTTTCTGCCTCTTCACCTCTTCGGAAATATCTCGAAAAGTATGGATGAAATGGGTGATCTCGCCCTGGCTGTTGCGGGCCACCCCCGTGTTTATGACGCACGGCACGCGGTCACCATTCCGGCGCTTGATGTAGACCCGAACTTGCACACCGTCCCGGCCGGCCCCCGCAAGAATCTGAGCGTTGAGGCAGGCATCTCGGCAGATGTTCTTTCCGTCTTCGTCGAGGGCCTCAATGATCACCGCGCATTCCTTACCGCGAAGCTCGTCTGAGCTCCAGCCAAGTAGCTTCTCCCCGGAGGGATTGAGGGAAAGGATCCGCAAGTTACGACCGACGGTCATCAGCCCGTCAGTCAAAACATTTATCGTAGCTTCCAAGTTCAGACTCTGCGTCACCGACTGTGAGAACAGGTGAGCATTCCGAACGGCGATCGCAATCTCCGCAGCGATCTGCTCCAGCGCTTGAAGATCACGTCTGGAGTACTTAGTCGGCTCTTTACTTCCCAGCGAGAAGGCGCCGAACACGTCGTGCCCCGAGATCAACGGCAGGCGTATGACCGACTTGACCCCCTCCGCTAGGAAAATCGCCTCTTCTGGCGCTTTTCCCGCCTCGTGCAGATTCTTGGCGATGAGCGTCTCCCGGGCCAAAATGGCCCGATGAAAATCGAGAAGCCAATCCTCCTGACTCTCCAAACTCGACAGGTCATACTCTGTGGCCAGCTTGACGCTGCCGTTCACCCCTAGCTCGAATACCTGCAACTCCTGGTTCTGCTCGTCAAGGAGGGCGATGCAGGCAACGTCAAATCCGATGAATCTTTTTGTCTCGCTGGCTATAGTATGAAAGACTTGGTGAAAGTCCAGACTCGAATTGATGGCCTTGGTTATCTCGTTGATAACCATTATTTGAGAAGCCCTCTCTTGCGTCTCTCTAATGAGCCGAGTGTTTTCAATGGCGATGGCTATTTGGTCGGCGAAAGCTCGTAGCAGTTCCAGGTCAGAGTCCGCGAATGCCTCAGGACTTTGAAAGCTATAGAGAACGAGACTGCCCAGAGTCACATTTTTGGAGACTAGAGGAACTCCCACGACGCTTTGAAACTCTGGGAGGCTGGAGCTCGCTTGTTCCAAGATATACCTGTTCTCGACACTTATGTCCTTCCTTGCCTCAGCCATCTCTTCGACCCGTTGGCAAAGGATTGGCTTTCCGAAGCGAAACACCTTTCCGGAGAACCCCTCTCCCGGCTTCAGGTGAGCCCTGGAAAGGGATTCTTGGGAAAACCCAAAGGAGGAGGCAGCCACCAATCGATCGAGATCCGGATCATAGAGTCTCAGCACACCAGCGTCGGCCTGCCGCAAGATATCCCTGGTCTGGGCCATTATCAAGCCAAACAAATCATCCAGATCGTGGGTGGAGGTCAGAGCTTTAGAGGCCTCGACCAGGGCCGATAGCTCCTTGGTTCTGTGGTGCACTCTGCCCTGGAGTTCTCTATTCCACCGCTCGACCTCCTCTAGGGAACCCTTAAGCTTAGTTCGCATGGCCTCAAAACTTCGCGCCAGGATTCCGATCTCGTCCTGGCGCTTCGAAGCCACCGCGACACTGAGGTCGCCTGAGGCAATCTTTTCCGAGGCTGAGGTCAGCATCTTAATCGGCTGCACAAGGTTGCGAATGCTTAGCCAGAATAGGAGCGAGACTATCAGCAGCGTCCCAAGACCTCCCAGCAACATCCTCTGTTGTAGCTGCTGCGGAAGCAAGAAGGCTACATCCTTGTCTTGTTCGATCACGGCCACCCAAGGCACCAGGCGAACGGGGGCAACGGCGACGAGGTGAGCGCCGTCGGTTTCGTCGCCTGGTATGTAGTGAGTCTGCACTCCGGGCTTACCGGCCTTGACCATGGGCTCGATCAGGTCTGCATGGCTGCTCCTACGTAGAATCTGATCGTACCTCGTGCTGGCTATGACAACGCCCTTTTCATTGAGAATCTCGGCGTAGCTGGTCGGCCCGATGTTCAGAGCCGAGACGATGCCAATGTTCGCGCTGGAAACCTCCAAATCCCCAATAAGGGCTCCCACAATCTGCGACGAGCCCTTATGGATGGGGACGGCAAGCGAGACCACCGGCTGGCCAGTACCTTTTACGTCGGCCGCCTCAGAAGCGCCAGGCGTACCGGACTGCAAGGCCTCATGCACGTGGGAGGTCGAGCCAACGTTTTTACCAACAAGATCGCCCATGTAGGGCTCGGTCCAAAGCACTGTTCCGTTTGAATCTACTAAGGTCAACGACGAGAACGTTCCAGACCCCATCTTGAAGGTACGTAGGAGTTGCTTCTCGCCAGTTAGATCGCTATCAGCGAAATCGACCTCGGAGGACCCGGCCATCCGTTCCAACTGGTCGAAGGCGTCCCCGACGACCAGCTCGACGTGCCTGGCGACAGTCTGAGCCAGCGTAACTCGCTCCTCGTAGATCAGGTCGGTGCTTTGGGCCATTGCTTGAATGGCGAGGTAAGCGATGAAGGCGAAGATCACGATCACGGCAGCGGCCACACGGATGGTGAAGCTTTGCTGAAGGCTCATTTTGCTCAGGAAGCCCATGTCACCATCTCCGCTAGCGAACTCGCCGGACTACGGGTAGCCAGCCGTCGGACGGGAACGTTATTACACTTTTGCGGCTTCCACTGCCCGCATCTTCTTTCGGTTAGACGAAGGGGTAGGAGTCAGGGGTTAAAACGTTCAAACGCTAGCACATAGAACCACATGCCTGCTGACGACAACCGGTGATGGGATAGATATAATATATAATTAGTATATCACGACCTCAAAACCTTTTCAATTCCTGGATAGATTAAGGGGAATTCTTCCTTAGTCTCGATGCTGCTTTAGAGGGGATCGACTTCGCAAGCCCATTCGGTCAAACAGTTGCACCCGAGTAAACATCCGAGTATGATATTGACCGTGCTTCAGCGAAGGCCGGACTCGCAGAGAGCGCAGAGTTCTCAATAAATCGAAAGAGACCCGCCTCCTCCGAGTGGGCGAAGATTCACCTGCAAGAGCGAGTAGGCGGGAGATGCCCCCGAGGGACACTCAGGGTATGGACAGAGGAAGCTTGCCGTGTCAGAGAGCCTCATAATCGCTGAATTGAAGCAAAAGATTCTCGAATGTTATACAATTGAACGTAACGCTCTTGAACAATGGAATGGAGTTGTGCAATAGAAGAACGGCGCTAACCCCAAGCAACGCTTCTCTGCTTCAGCCATCAAACTAACTAGATCTGAAAGGTGCTACGTCGAAAATGGAGATCACGAGGACGCAATCCAGCAGAATCGCCGAAACGGATTTCGCCAATCTCGGCTTCGGAGAGGTCCTGGCCGACCACATGCTTGTCATGGACTACGGTGATGGGGAATGGTCTCACCCGCAAATACGACCCTACGGCAAGATCGAGATCTCCCCGTCTATATGTTCTTTGCATTATGGTCAGGTTGTCTTCGAGGGCCTCAAGGGCTTTTACACCGAGAAGGGTGTCATAAACGTGTTCCGGCCCGAGAAGCACCATCAGCGCATGAACAAATCCTGCCAGAGGCTTTGCATCCCCGAGACAGACCCCGACACGTTTCTCAGTGGGCTGACAGAACTGGTAAAGCTCGATAAGGATTGGGTTCCCCGCAGTAAGGGCTACTCGCTGTATATCCGCCCGTTCGTGTTCGCCACCGATGACTATCTGGGGGTGCGTGTTTCGGAAACCTACCGGTTTATGATCATCACCTCGCCCGTGGGGGCCTACTACAAAGAAGGTATCAATCCCGTTAAGCTCACCACGTCGCTGGAATACGTCCGCGCGGCGAAAGGAGGTTTGGGCGCGGCCAAAGCCCCGGCTAATTACGCCTCAAGTCTCCTTCCAGCGCGGGAAGCAAAGAAGAAGGGATTTGCTCAGGTCCTCTGGCTCGATGCCATTGAAAGGAAATACATCGAAGAAGTGGGCACGATGAGCATCTTTTTCCTACTGGCTGATGAACTGGTTACGCCGCCGC
>JAMDCE010000652.1:14172-19563 GCA_023489135.1 Chloroflexota bacterium | reverse complement strand
AAGGTGCAGCCCGGGATTTCGGGACAGGCTGGAACTAGAGCAGAGAATCGCGATGGAGGTGGGCTAAGTGGCACCTGAAGATGTAATTCACTTGACGCCATACGTGGACATAGTGCGCCAGGAAGGCCGGTTGGTGTCGGTCTGTACGCAGTGCGGGTTCAACTATGGGGACGCTGACGAGAACTTCAAGTTAGGCTGCTTGGTCTATGAAAGAGATCCCAGGGAGGTCCAACCGGGAAGATTAGGGCCGGACAAAGACTGGATGGTGTATCGAGAGTTCTATTGCCCGGGTTGTGGAACCCAAGTGGACGTAGAGGCCACGGCCCCCGGCATGCCGATCCTGCACAACATCCAGCTTCAGCTCTAGGATTGTCCAATTCGATCCATCATTCCATCTTGGGGCTGACAGCTGGCAAACGGGCAGAAGGAATCATTATCGGGAGGAGGTATCGGCGGGAGCAGCAGGTTGGGGGAGCACCGGCGCTGACCTCACCGAGTGCTTGCCAAAGAAGTAGTCGATAGTCATTGATGACGACGTGGTCGTGGCTTGCCGGGACATCGCGGTCACTTGTTCTAACCTAGCGATCCACAATATCGCGTGACTGCAAATAGAGGAGGTTGCAGATGACTAAGGGACGTGACACCTCGACCCGCGTATTGGTCTTGGCCATGACTCTGGCTATGGTTATCTCACTGTCCATCGGCTGTGCGAGCCCGCCCCCACCGGCGCCAACCCAGGCGCCTCCTGCTGCTCCGGCGGCAACCAAGGCGCCTCCAGCCCCTGCAGCGACCGCGCAGGCTAAGCCCACGCAGGCTACAGCTCCAGCAGCCAGTCCCACCAGTGCACCGGCGGCAGCCAAACCGGCGGCGCCCAAACCATCTACCCAACTGCCGCCAAAGCCGGCCGGCGAAGTGACCATCAAAGTTGGCCTGGTAGGGCTGATCTCTGATGTGGGGGTCTTCGTCGCTCAGGACAAGGGCTATTTCAAAGAACAGGGCCTCAACGTTGTCGTCGAGAAGTTTGACAGCAGCGTCCAGATGCTGGCCCCGCTGGCCACCGGGCAGGTGGACGTTGCCGTGCCCACACCAGACGCCGGCCTGTTTAACGCCGTGGCTCGTGGGCTGGACATGAGGGTGGTGGCCGACAAAGGAAGCATGCCTCCCGGCTTCGGTTTTAACGCTTTTGTCGTCCGCAAAGACCTGGTGGATTCCGTGAAGGACTATAAAGACCTGAAAGGAAAGATAGTAGGCCGACTTGAGGGAACAGGGCAGGATATCGTCGTGGACAAGGCCCTTAAGAAAGGGGGCCTGACCACTTCCGACGTCGAGCTGATACATCTTCCGATCCCCGATATGGTTCCTGCTCTGGCTAACAAGAAGGCTGACGTGGCGCTTGTCATCGAGCCGTTTGTGGCGATTGCTCAAGCCCAGGGAGCCGGCAAGATGTTCAAGACCGCGGACGATGTTTATCCCAATCAGCAAATCTCGGTCATCACTTACTCGCCGCAATTCGCCGTGAAGAAGGACGGGACACCCCAGCGGTGGATGGTGGCCTATCTGAAGGCGGTGCGCGACTACAACGATGCCTTCGTGAAAAACAAGGGGAAAGACGAGGTAGTCAAATCGCTCATCAAGAACACGGCGGTCAAGCAGGCTCCACTGTACGACCAGATGATTCCGGCGGGGATCAATCCTGACGGTTATGTCAACACAAAGGGAATGATCGACGATCTGGGATGGTGGATGGAAAAGGGAATCGTCAAGGAGAAGATAGACGTGAACAAGTTGGTGGATAACTCGTTCGTCGACTACGCCGTCAGTGTCCTCGGCAAGTATCAGAGATAACAATTCGCCAGTTAAATAATCCGGCGACATTGGTGTCGCCCTGCGTCCTGGTAGAGACGCAGCCTGCTGCGTCTCTACCACAGCGGGGCTACCAACCAGGCTGGCAGCATTATCTTAGACGGATTATTTAAATCGACAGAAAGGGATGCGACTCCGGTGAAAGTGATTGACTGTCACGGACACTACTTCCCTCCTCAACTGATGGAGGCTTTCAGGTCAACGACTTTTGCGAAATCAACGAGCTTTTTGTGGGAAAGCCCCGCTTACTCAAATCTCGGTGAACACATTAAGGTGATGGACGACGTAGGGGTTGACGTCGAAGTCCTCGTGCCATCGGCCATACTTCTGGAATCCTTTCGTGCTGCCGGAATTAGCTCCGACGAAGGGATGAAGGCGGTCAATGACTGCTATGCCGAGGCGGTGAAGGCCTATCCCGGTCGCTTCGTCGGAACCATTGCTGTGGACCCCTTCGCCGGGGCGTCGGCCTTGAAGGAAATCGAACGAGGGGCGACCAAGCTGGGCCTCAAGGCCGTGTCGATGATGGCGAGTTACGACGGCCTCTACATCGACCATGAGCAGTTCTGGCCCATCTTTCGGCTGGCTCAGGAGCTTCGCCTGCCCGTAATGGCCCATCCGGTGGCCCTGACCCCCTACTGGAAAGAGACGCAGAGGGCGAGCACGACCATGCTGCGGGCGGAGATATCGATGCTTCTCGATTCCACAATCTGCATAGGCCGATTCGTCCGCTACTCCATATACGACAAGTTTCCCGAGGTCAATTTCCTGTTCTGCCAGTTGGGGGGCACGATTCCGTTTCTCTTCGGCCGGTTCGATCTAATGAGCTACTTCTACTCCCACTTCCCCAGAGAATCCGTGGAAGGAGAGGCAGTGTTCCCCTTGAAGTCGCTCCACGATTACAGAGGGAGAATCTTCGGTGATTCCCACTCCATGGATCGAGTGGCCCTTGAATGCGCTGCCGATAGCCTGGGGGCCGAGTGCATCGTGGTGGGCGGCGACTTCCCGATCAGTCCCTGGCCGATAGGCATCGCCTGGTCCATCGACGAGATCAAGAAGACCCGCCTATCGTCATGTGACAAGTCACGAATTCTCGGCGGCAACGCCGCTCGGATACTCAATTTAGAGTGATTATCCGAGCTTCGTGATTTCACCGACCAACCGAATCATCCTGGCCAGCATTTTGTCAAAGGCGAGGCTTGAAAGGTGTTCAGTTCTGGGAGTGTGCAAAGTGTTTGATCTCCTTATCAAGAACGGGTTAGTCGTGTCTCCCTCGTCTACCCTTGAGGCCGACGTGGCCGTTCAGGGGCGAGAGATCATAGGGGTGTTCAAGCCGGGCCAACTCGACGTTCCGGCTGCCAGGGTGATTGAAGCGCGAGGAAAATACGTGCTGCCGGGTGGGATTGACCCGCACACGCACATGCAGGATTCCGGGATGGGGCCTTCTACGCAAAGTTTCTACCAGGGCTCCGTAGCGGCGGCTTTTGGAGGCACCACCACCTTCATCGACTTCGCCATTCAGAAACCAGGGCAGTCCACCTCCGAGGTTGTCAAGAACAGGCGGTCGCTCGCCGATCCTTCGGTCGTAGTCGACTATTCCTTGCATGGTGGAATCACCACCGCCTGCGATGAGATCAAGCACCTCATCGAATATGGCATCCCTTCGTTCAAAGCTTTTATGGTCTACCGCAAGCAGGGCTGGATGTCGGATGACGACGCCCTGTTTAGAATGCTGCAACAGGCGCGCGAGTATGGTGGGCTGGTAGGTCTTCACGCCGAGAATATAGCCATGGTTGAGGGCATCACCGAGCGCCTCTTGAGAGAGGGTAAGACCGACACCAGGTACTTCGAGGCCGGCCGGCCCTCCATAGTTGAGGGTGAAGCAGTCAACCGCGCCGTGTATCTGGCCCGTCTCGCCGGCTCGGCGGTTTACATCTTCCACGTCAGCAGCAAGGAGGCGGTCGAGGTGATAGAGGAGGCGAGGGGCAGAGGCCAGGCCGCTTATGCCGAAACTTGCTCGCATTACCTCGCGTTCACGGACGAATGTTATGCCCGGCCCGACGCACGCAATTGGACCGTGATTCCGCCGATACGGTCGATGGAGCACCAGCAGGCCCTCTGGTCGGGCCTTGCTCGGGGCTCCCTGCAGGTGCTCGGCTCCGACGACGCGGGAGTCTCGAGCCAAGGGAAGTTGATGGGCGATACCTTCGCCACGATCCCGGTCGGATTGCCGGGAGTCGAGATGCGACTTCCTGCGCTGTATTCGGAGGGAGTTGCCAAGGGCGTGATTTCGATCAACCGCATGGTGGCCATGCTGTCAGAGAATCCCGCCCGGCTGTTCGGTCTCTACCCGCGGAAAGGGGTCATCGCACCGGGCAGCGATGCCGATTTGGTTATTCTTGATCCCCAGTGCAAGAAGACCGTCCAAGCCACGGACCTGCATCACGGCACGGACTACAGCGTCTTCGAGGGCATGAAGGTCCAGGGCTGGCCGGTGGCCACGATCTCCAAGGGCAAGGTCATAGTCGAAAACGGCCAGATGTTCGGTAAGGCGGGCGACGGCGAGTTCGTCCGGCGCAGCATCTCGCCCAAAATCCTGTCTTCAGTTTCGCTCTGAGGAATCCGATATGAGACTTGCAAACAAAGTCGCGATTGTAACCGGAGCCGGCTCTGGAAACGGACGCGCCATCGCGATCCGGTTTGCCCGCGAAGGCGCAGCCGTGGTGGTCGCGGACGTAAACGATGCTTCAGCTCGGAGAACGGCGGATAACATAGTGAGCGATGGATGCCCGGCCGTCGCCTTGCGAGTTGATGTGAGCCGGGCCGAAGATGTGGCCGCCATGGCAGCGTCCACTCTGGAACGCTTCGGCCAGATCGATATTCTGGTCAACAATGCCGGGGTGACGTCGCACCTTCCCATGTTCGAAACGACGGAAGATGACTGGCAGAGGGTTATGGACGTAAACCTGAAGGGGACGTTCCTCTGCAGCAAAGCGGTGGCAGCCGAAATGGTGAGACGTGGCGCCGGAGGGAAGATAGTGAACCTGGCCTCCACGTTCTCGGAGGTGGCGGTGCCGGGGGTCTTCTCCTACATCGTATCTAAGGGTGGTATTCGAATGATGACCAAAGCGCTGGCCGTGGAGTTGGCTCCACACCGGATTAACGTTAACGCCGTGGCGCCGGCCATCATCGAGACACCGATGACTCGAGACCTGCTCTCGGTGCCGGAGATCAGGCAAGATTTCGTTTCCAAGGTTCCGTGGGGCCGGATCGGCCAACCGGAAGACGTCGCCAATGCCGCCTTGTTCCTCGCGTCCGGCGAGGCTGATTTCATGACGGGTTCGATTGTTCTCGTTGACGGCGGATGGACCGCACAGTAGTGAATACGCATTGTCGAGGAGTCTTAGCCTATAGGACCTAGGCCCGGGGCGACCGCCGGTCGCCCTTACACTGGTTCCGCGCAATCGGATGCAGACCAGAAGGGTCGCCAGGTCGAACCCTAATGCCTCTATGCGCTAGGCGACGATGTCA
>JAMDCE010000652.1:0-14099 GCA_023489135.1 Chloroflexota bacterium | reverse complement strand
TTAAGCGTGGACCGAACAGTACCACGGCGGCAGTATCCAGGTGTAGCGCGGGGGCTTGTCCCCCGCCGGAGGGGTGCGAGCGGGGGACAAGCCCCCGCGCTACCGGTTGCCAAAGCTTATCGAAAACCGCTCCAATGTGACAAGCTAAGTCAATGTTTGCTCAGGAGGGTCTAATGAAGCTGCAAGGTAAGGCAGCCCTGGTTACAGGCGGATCACGCGGGATCGGCAAGGCCATCGCGCTGGCCTACGCCCGAGAAGGAGCTGACGTAGCGATTGGATATGCCTCAAATGCGGCCGCGGCCGAGGACACTGTGGCTTCAATCAGGCGGATTGGACAGAAAGCCATTTCCATAAAGGCCAATACGGCGTCCATCAGCGATATTCGGTCGATGGTTTCGACGGCGGTGGAATCTCTGGGCCGACTGGATGTATTTGTCAGTTGCGGCGGAGTTATGCTGTTGATGCCATTTCTGGATGCCACCGAAGAGAACTTCGATGCCCACTTCGACGTGATGGTCAAAGGCAGCTTCTTTGGCTCCCAGTTCGCCGCCCAACAGATGATCGGCCAGGGCGGAGGGAGAATAGTTCTTCTCGCTTCCGACCTGGCCTTCAAAGCGATCCCAGGAGGGGCTTCATATTGCAGCGCCAAAGGGGCCATAGTCAACTTGACTCGGGCTTTGGCCTCCGAGCTTGCCGAACACAAGGTCAACGTCAACGCTATTGCCCCGGCCCTCGTGGAAACCGATATGAACGCGGACTTGAGAGCGATTCCGGAGCTGCGCGACCTCATGTTATCCCGCGTTCCAGTGGGAAGATTCGCGCGCCCCGAAGATATCGCCAAGGTCGCCGTCTTCCTGGCATCCGAGGACTCCGACTATCTTACCGGAACGACGGTACTCGTCGATGGGGGAAGTAACGCGCGAGGCTAACGCCGAACAACGCATCCTTTGAATCTGGAGGAACACTTGAATGGATCTCTTTGAGGCGATCAAGGCCAGGAGGGCCGTGCGCAAGATCACCGAAGGACCTGTTCTGGACGAGGATCTCAAGACTATCCTGGACGCCGCCAGACTGGCGCCCAGTAACTTTAATGCTCAGCCGTGGCACTTCTTGGTAGTCCGGGATCAGGAAAAGATTCGTGGATTAGCTGTGCGTGTCAACGCCGAGATCGATTCTCATATCGCGGCCGCCTCCAGCGAGGAAGCCAGGAACGTGTGGGAAAAAGGCGTACGATTCCCCGCCACGCATTGGGGAACCGCCCCGGCGTTAATCGTCGTCTTGACCCAGAGGCCCTTCGTGCCGGGGCACATCGTTGACGATCAGAGGCTTATGGAATTCAACGACAACATCCAGTGCGTCGGCGCCGCGATCGAGCACATTCACCTGGCGGCGGTTGCGCTGGGCTACGTAACCTGTTGGACCACGGGAGCGATAGCGGCGGCAGGCCGGGGTATCGAAGAGATGCTGGCCGTCAAAGCACCGTGGTATACCGTGGCGCTCATACCTATCGGGCGAAGCAGCAAGGTAGTAGACCCTCGCCCAAGGAAGACGCTGGACGAGATCGTCACTTTCGTAGATTGAAGAACCGGGGTTATCTCAAGGGCACCGAATGATTTGGGAAACTTATCGAGGTTGGTCTTGATTGACATGTCTAGAGGCGCAGTCTTGTTCGACGACCTGGTCGTGGGCACCGAATACCCCGAAACCATTCATCACGTGAGTCCAGAGCGGGTGCGAAGGTACATCGAGGTTATCGGAGACCTCAATCCGCTGTATCTGGACGATGCCTTCGCGCGCGAAAAAGGGCTGGAGAGGGCCCCCGCGCCTCCAACCATCGCCGGGGCATTTATCCCCATCTGGGCCTCCGTATGGTGGGGAGTATCCCCAGAGGGAACGGTCCCCATCAGGTGGGAATACACATTCCACGAGCCCATTTATCCGGGAGATACCTTCACAACTCGGGCAAAGGTGGTGGACAAATACATAAGGAAGGATAGGAAAATCGCCGTTTTCCGGGTTGTGGCCTGGAATCAGCAAGGTCGCAGGACCGTCACGGGCACTCTGACGGCAATCTGGTCTTGTTGATATGGACAGAACATCTCGCGGCGAGTTGGAGGTTGGTTGCGGTCTGCGGCCGGTTGTCAAGGAAATAACTCTTGAGATAATCGAACGGTATGCGGAAGTTTCGGGAGACAGGAATCTGCTGCACGCCGACAGCGGTGTCGCCGAGCACTCTCTACTTCAGGGAGTAGCAGCCCACGGAATGATCACGGTAGCCCTAGTTTCCCAGATGATGGTCGAAACCTTTGGCGCGAACTGGCTGATGGGTGGAGAGATCGAAGTATCTTTCCTGTCTCCGGTGAGACCGGGCGATAGGCTGGAGATAATTGGAAAGGTTGCCGAGAGGATCACGCGAGGGGACGGCATCGCCTATGTATGCGATGTCTCTTGTCGAACCCAAGCCGGCGAAGTGGTGGCGACGGCCAAGACGCTCGTCCCAGTGTGACGACAGCGGTACAGATGGAAGGAGGTGGCTATTTCCATTAGCTGCAGGGTCGAAGCGTTCAGATGATCGATTCGGGACACTGTTCATCCAATTGGAAATGGGTCAACAAGTACAATCGTCAGCAACATAACGAGGAGGTGTCACAAGTGAAAAACAACGTGTTCCGGGTAGTTCTCGCCGTTGTGGGCGTCCTGGTGACTATCGGCCTGCTCCTTGCCTGTTCGCAGCCGGCGGCCCAACCCGCGCCCGCACCCAAGGCCGAAGCGCCTAAGGCGGCAGCGCCCAAGGCAGAGGCGACCAAGCCCGCGGCAGAGCAACCGAAAGCCGCTCCCACGGCAGGAGCCAAAGCGGAAGCGCCCAAGGCAGCGGCCAAAGCCGCCCCCAGCAAGCCGGCGGGCACCGCCATCAAGATCGGTTTCATGCAGTCGTACACCGGTGTTCTCGCTGATTTCGGCAAGAGAAATCGCATAGCCGCGGACATGGCACTGAAAGAGATCAATGCCGCCGGCGGGATCAACGGCGTGCCAATTTCACTTGTCATGGACGATGTCCGGACCGACGAGCAGGAAGCCATTCGGGTGATGCAAAAGTTCGCTTCAGATGACAAAGTTCTGGCCGACGTAGGCCCCTTTGAGTCGCCGGGAACTACCGTCGCCTTCCCGTTCGCGGTGAAGGCAAAAATGCCGGCGCTCACCATGAGCCTGTTTATGCCCGGCATTGCCGAAACGGTCAGGCCCTATGGCTTCAGCTTCAACCTGGCCGATGCCGAGATGATTCCGCCCATGATCAAGGCCTACACGAAGGCCTACAATCCCAAGAAGGTGGCAATTGTTTCCCAAACAGACCAGGCCTACGTCAAGGGACTGGGCGATGAGCTGGGGGCGGCGTTCAAGGCGGCGGGGATCGAGGTGGTCAATATCGGCAACCCCATCGGCGTCAAGGGGACGGACACCGACTACAGCGCCGCCGTGACTCGCCTCAAGGGCTTGCAGGTCGATGGCGTTTTGCTTGCCTTGACCAGCCGGCAGGCAGGTCCTTTCGTAGTTGAAATGCGCCGCCAGGGCGTCAACATTCCACCCGCGGGGTCTACCACCCTGACCGAATCCGGCTACATCGTGACCGGTGGCAAAGCGGTAGAGGGCTCTATCAGCGGTTCGGTCTTCTGGGAGGAGAATCCGGACCCTGCCCAGAAAAAGTTAGCCGCTGCTTTCTCCGCTCGCGCCAAGACCGAACACCCCGATAACCCCAACCTGGATTCGTTCACCTCGATCACCTACGACATTTTCCATATCCTCGCCAAGGCGATGAGGGAAGGCGGAATCAAGAACACTCCCGATAGCCTGGCGGCGGACCGCGAGATCATCGCCAAGGCAGTAGCTAACCTCAAGGACTTCCCGGGGACTGGCGGAAAGTTGACTATGCGCCCGTCCGGGATAGTGCAGCGAGAGGTATTTGTGCTCCAGGTAAAGGACGGCAAGTGGGACAAAATCCCGCAGTAGCGCCGAAGATCTGAAGGGATGGCGACGCCAGGCGCGCCGCCGGCCCGTGGGGTAGCCAACCAATGTCGAGACGCCCCGCTGGGGCGTCTCGACCGACCGATCGCCCTGTGCGGAAGGAGGACGGATAGTGGTCGAAAACAGGGACTCCAAGTACATCATCTATCTTGATACCGGCGGAACCTTCTCCGATGCGGTCATAGTGCGAGAGGATGGCTCGTTCGTCAGGGGGAAGGCCCCTACGACTCCGGACGATCTCGAGTCATGTTTCTTCGACTGTGTCGAGGACGGCGCCGAAAAGCTCAACAAACCCCTCAACGAGGTCCTCGCCAACACAGTGGTGCTCGGATTCGGCACGACCGCCGGCACCAACGCGCTCTTGACGAAGGTGGGAGGACCCAAAGTGGGCCTCATTACCACCAGAGGGTTTGAAGACACGCTGGGAATCACGCGTCTTCGCGCCGTCGGACTGGAGAGCACTCACGCCATGCACATCGCGGCCGCGGAGAAGCCTCTGCCTCTGGTTCCGCGAACTCTCATAGCGGGAGTCACCGAGCGCACCGATTCGCTGGGACGAGAGGTAATCCGTCTGTACGAAGGCGAGGCGAGGGGCGTGGTCCGTGAGCTGCTGGACAAAGGAGTGGAAGGAATCGCGGTGTGCTTCCTGTGGTCTTTCCTTAACGATGCCCACGAGCGAAGAATGAAGGAGATCATCGAGGAAATCGCGCCCGAGGTGCCCGTCTCCCTATCGTGCGACGTCGCGCCTTTAGTCAGGGAGTATCCCAGACTCAACAGCACTATCGTTAACCTCTACATCAGTGGCCCCGTGCGCAGGCTCTTCTCAAAGATCGACAGGAGGCTTGGCGAGTACGGTTACAAGAAACCTTTGCTGGTCATGCAGGGCTCCGGGGGGTTATCGCGCTCGAGTGTAGTCATGCCCATCAAGACGCTAAATTCCGGCCCGGTGGGCGGACTGGTCGGAGTGGAGTTCCTGAAAGAGCTTTACGGTTTCAAGAACGCCCTGGGCAGCGACGTGGGAGGCACGAGCTTCGACGTGGCGGTGGTTACTGAAGAGGGACGGCGTTACGTCCGCGAGCCGGTGGTCTCTCGCTACACTCTTGCTAATCCTATGCTGGAAATCGAGTCCGTTGGAGCTGGCGGCGGAACGATCGCCTACGTGGACAAGGTCACCGGCCTCCTACACGTAGGTCCCGGAAGCGCGGGGGCGGTGCCGGGGCCCGTCTGTTACGACCGTGGCGGAACCGAGCCGACGGTCACGGACGCCGACGTGGTCCTGAATCGCATCGACCCGGAGTACTTCCTGGCCGGGAAAATGAGGTTAGACCGCGCGAAGGCGGAGGCGGCCATCAAGGAGAAGATAGCCGACCCGATGGGAATGACGGTGTTGGATGCGGCAGAAGCCATCTGCGATGTTATCGACAATTCGATGAAGAGCCTGCTGGTATCGCTCCTGGGCCAGCGCGGCCTCGACCCGGCCAAATTCGTTTGCTTCGCCTTCGGAGGCGCGGGCCCAACCCATTGCGCGGGCTATTCCGCCGGAGTCGGTTTCCCGAAAGTTATCATCCCGCCCTACGCCGCTACCTTTTCTGCTTTTGGCGCTTCTACCGCCGAGATCATGCATCGTTACGAGCAGTCTCCCTACCTGGTCATGCCCGGACTGCCCTTCGACGTAACTACGGACCGCTTTGCCATAACCTCCCTGGAGCAGATACCGGAGTGGGTAATCGACAGGTTCAACTCCATGTTCGCGGGGCTGGAGCAGCGGGCGCTGGAAGAGATGGAGGAGGAAGGATTCGGCACGAGGCAGGTAAGGGTGACCCGTCACCTGGCGATGCGCTACGGAGGGCAGCTGTACGAGATCGAGTGCAAGTCCCCGGTATCGGCCATCAACACCGTGGAAGACATTCAGGCCATCGTGGAGGCGTTCGAGGAGGAGTACGAGCGGGTATATACCAGAATGGCGATGTATCCTCGAGGCGGACTGGAAATCATCTCGATTGCCCTGGAGGTATCGGCACCACCGGCGGCCAAGCCGGCAATGGTGAAGCATCGACACGCGGGGGAGGATGCGCGCCAATCCCTCAAAGGGAGGCGCCAGGTGTATTTTGGAGGGGGGTTCGTGAACACCCCGGTATTTGCCATGGATCTGCTGCAGGCAGGGAACGCGATTGATGGTCCGGCGATAATTGAAGGGCAGGACACGACAATGGTGGTGCCGCCGGGCAGACGTATCGAAGTCGATGAGTATCTCAACATGACGCTGTATGGCTGATTTCGGTTGACAGGCCGTTCATTCGATTTGAGCCGATTGACGCGCGTGATATCTGAGTAGGAGGACTAACGTGGAACCGACGCAGGCCAGCGCCAAGCTCGACTCCGTCAGGTACGAGATGTTCTATCACCGTATGGAGCAGGCTCTGAATGAGGCACGGGAAACTATTCGCACGCTCTCGGGCTCGGTTATCACTCGCGAGGCCGGCGAGCTTGCCGAGGCTGTCTTCTTGCCCAACGGAGACATCGTGCACATAGCCTGCGGAATACTCATTCAATTCCAGAGTGTTACCCACGCCATTCGGTACATGATCAGGAACAACTACGGCGACGACATCGGCTTCTACGATGGTGACCAGTTCATCAACAATGACGCTCATATCGGGGGCGCCCACAAGCCGGATATGCTGCTCATCTCGCCCATGTATTACAAGGGCGAGATGGTCGGCTGGGTGGGCAACGTGACCCACATTCCGGAGATAGGTGCTAATGAGCCGGGCGGAATGAGCCCGAGCGCCCAGAACTTCTACCACGAGGGCATCACTCTTCCCTGCATCAAGATAGTGGAGCGAGGCCGAATCAAGCGCGACCTGATGAACATGATGTGTCGTTCCGTTCGCGATCCACGCATCATAGAGCTGGACACCAGAGCCAAGATCGCGGGCAACGAACGAGCCAAGAAGAAGATAATCGAGATCATCGAGGAGTTTGGCCTTGATTTCTATCTGGCCGCGGCCGAGCAGATGGTCAAGGACGCCGAGGCCTACGCGCGCAACAAATTGACCTCTCTTCATCCCGGCACCTATAGTCTAAGGATCTACAACGACTACCCCGGCGGTGGCATCGAAAAGCTAGGCGTGGTGGAGCTGGCCCTCGAAGTTAAGGCCGACGGCAACGTGATCTTCAGAACGCCGGTCATCTCTCCTCAGCGTGATGGATTCAACAACGTGGCCATGCCAGGGCTGGAAGGCGTAATCTTCGCCGGCCTGCTTACTCAGATACTCTACGGCAGCCGCTGGAATTCCGGAACCATGAAACCTGTTTCCTTCGACGTTCCTAAGGGCAGTGTCTTGAACGTGGACGAAACCGGCGCGGTGGGCTACACGCCGATAGGCCTCGGAATGCAAATAGTGTCGTGCCTGGAGGGAGTGCTCTCCTACGCTTCGTTTGTAGCGGGGCAGTATGAAGACGTGATGGGCCCCGGCGGGCTAATCAACTTGATCTTCTTCGGCGGAAGGGACCAGTTTGGTCGCAACATAACAGGATTGCTTACCGATCAGCATACTTGTGGAGGTGGAGGAAGGTACCCCAAGGACGGTCTGGGCAGCGCTACCTACTTCAATCCCTGGACGGCAACGCCGGACATCGAGATGGAGGAAGCCGGTGCGCCGTTGATCTATCTCTCCCGCCAGTTCGTGGCGGATTCCGGCGGGTTCGGCCAGTACAAAGGGGCGGACGCCGCGGCGGCCACGAACATGGTATCCGACACCCCCTTCCTCCTGCTGGGAAGTATAGGGATGGGCAAGCGCGTGGCGACGGTGCCGGGGATATTCGGAGGCTACCCGGCCGCCGTGACTAGCATCGAGATCGCTCACGACACCAATGCCTATGCCCTGATCGAAGAGGGGGCACCCATTCCCAATTACGGCGAGGATCTCTCCACGGCGGTCGAAGGCAGGTTCGAGGAGTCTCGACCCTCGATGGCTGGCCGTCCGGTTAAGCGCGGAGACATCTTCCGCATGTACTTCCACGGGGGAGGCGGGCTGGGTGATCCACTGAGAAGAGATCCCCAGGCAATAGTTGGAGACATCGTCAACGGATTGACGAGCCTACGCGCGGCAAGAGAGATATTCTGCGTTGACCTGGACCCCAATACTCTTCGAGTCGATCAGGCCGGCACCGAGGCGCTCCGGAAGGCAAGACGGGAAGAAAGAATCAGGAGGGGGATTCCAGTCAAGCAGTTTGTAAAGCAATTGGTCGATAGGCGTGACCACCGCGAGCTTCCTGCTCCGGCCCTGGAGCTAATCGACGAGCTGGTCACCTGCAGCCCGGCCTTTTGTGAGAAGCTGGAGTTCGAAAAGAAGGTTGCGGCCGAGGCTTGATGGACCCCGGGCATAGTTGAGGTAACGATCAGTGGATGAAATCTTTTTCCAACAGATAGTCAATGGAATTATGCTGGGCAGCGTCTATGGATTGATTGCGGTTGGGTTTACCCTGCTATTTGGGGTGCTCGGCGTGGTCAACCTGGCTCACGGAGAGGTAGCCATGATCGGAGCCTTTCTGTGCCTGGTTGTCGTTCGCCTCGGCTTGCCTTTTCTCGCCGCGGTGGTTGTCGTGGTAGTGGCCACAGCCGTCCTGAGCGTGGTCATTGAGCGCGTCTCTTTCAAACCATTTCGCAAATCCAGCTTTCTCACCCCGATGCTCAGCACCATCGGCATCTCCATATTCCTCCAGAGCATCGGCACACAACTCTGGGGATCCGATCCCACCACTTACAAGGTCGGCGTCGAAGTAGTTACCTTCAAGGTGGGGCCGGTGCTCATTTCCACCATACAAGTGCTGATAGTGGTGGTGGCGCTGGCGCTGATGTTGGGATTGAGCTACCTGATTGAGCGAACGAAGATCGGCCGGGGTATGCGAGCAATCGCCGAGAATCCCGAAATGGCGCGGGCCATAGGCATCAATGCCGGTCCTGTCATTGTGGCGACCTTCGCCGTGTCGGGGCCCATAGCGGGCATCGCCGGCATAATGGTTGGGCTCAACATCACCGCAATCACCGCCTTCATGGGACTGGAGATGGGCCTGAAGGCCCTGGTGGCAGTGGTCATTGGCGGCATGGGCAACGTGTATGGCGCCATGATAGCCGGGCTTATTCTGGGCATCACGGAAACGTTTGTCACGGGTTATTTCTCCACTTCCTACCGGGACATCGTGGTGTACGTGATGCTACTGATGGTGTTGCTCGTGCGTCCCGCGGGACTTCTTGGGCGCCTTGAGTCCCGCCGGGTATAGGTCATCTGGATCCAGGACCTGCGGACGCATGCCAAACTGGCACCGAGGATGGTTGGCAATGGAACTGAGTGTATATCACACCGGGATACTGATCAGCATGGGCATAAACATTCTCCTGGGCCTTAGCGTCTATGTGATGCTTTCGACCGGCCAGCTATCGCTCGGCAGCGCGGGGTTCAAGGCTATCGGCGCCTACACCGCTTCTGTCCTCACTGTGGTGCTGAAATGGGACCTGAACCTGGCCCTGGTAGCAGCGGCACTTGTGGCGTGCCTGGCCGGGGTGATAGTGGCCTTCCCCGCCCTCCGACTGCGCGGTATCTACCTGGCGCTGGCAACGCTGGCCTTCGGGGAAATAGTGCGCGCCTTCTTCGAAAACCTGCAAAACACCGGAGGGGCCGTCGGTTATCGAGGCATGCAGGGTGTGGACCTGCTGGTTACCTACTGTTGGGTTACGCTGTTCCTTTTTCTCTTCTGGAGGCTCTACAGCAGCCGGCTCGGACGAGCCTTCCGCGCCGTGGAACAGGACGAGACGGTGGCCGATGCCATGGGCCTTAACATCACCCTAATCAAGGTCACGGCCTTCGCCATGAGCGGCTTCGTGGGCGGTCTGGCCGGTGGCATCTACGCTCACTACACTATGTACATTCAGCCTCTCCATTTTCTGGTCACGGAATCTCTGTTCGTAGTCTTGATCGTCATTCTTGGCGGCATGCAGACATTCTGGGGAGTTGTTCTCGGTTCGGCCATTTTCGCGGTGTTGCCCGAGGCCCTGCGATTCTTGAAAGATTGGCGAATGGCGGCCTACGGGCTGATATTTGCCCTGGTACTCATCTTTAGGCCTTCGGGTCTATTGACCACTGACACGCTCGACTTCCTCTTGAGACGATCGGCGAAGCCCAAAGTAGCGCCAGAAACGGAGGCCTCCACGGCGGCACAGTTATGAGTACATTGAAAGTGGATGGGGTAAGTAAGAACTTCGGTGGCCTGATGGCGGTCCACAAAGTATCCTTTACGGTGCCGGAAGGTAAGATAGTCGGCCTTATCGGGCCCAACGGGGCCGGCAAGACGACCCTTTTCAACCTCATCACCGGGTTTATCACCCCGGCGGAAGGGAAGATCCAATACAACGGCCACGACCTCACCAGGATGGCTCCCTATCAGATAACCAAGATAGGCATTGGCCGAACCTTTCAAAACATTCGCCTGTTTCCGCGAATGTCCGTCCTGGACAACGTCCTGGTAGCCCAGGATATCCACGCTGGGGCCAGCGTTGACACGCTAATTGGATTTCTGGGGAAGAAAGAGCGCAAGCTCAGGCACGAGGCGGAGGATATCCTCGGCTTTTTCGGGCTATGGGAGAGGCGCTTTGAAAAGGCCGGGGCTTTGCCCTACGGCGATCAGCACCGGCTGGAGATTGCCAGAGCGCTGGCCACGCGAGCCAAGTTTATCTTGCTGGACGAGCCGGCCGCGGGAATGAACCAGACTGAATCGGAACACCTGGTGCAACAGATCCTCGAGATAAACCGGATGGGCAAGACTCTGCTGGTAATCGAGCACGACATGAACGTCATAATGGGTGTTTGCGATACGATCGTCGTGCTCAACTTCGGGGAGAAGATTGCCGAGGATGCGCCGGAGGAAATTCAAACCAATTCGCTGGTTCTCGAGGCATACCTGGGACGGGAGAGCGAAGGTGTTAGGCGTAAGTGATATTAGAACTAATTACGGACCTATCCAAGCCCTGAAAGGCGTCTCAATGGAGGTCAGGCAGGGAGAGGTGGTGGCGCTCATCGGCGCCAACGGCGCGGGGAAGACCACCCTCTTGAAAACGGTGTGCGGCATACTGGCCCCGAAATCGGGACAGGTGCAGTTCGAAGGCGCGAGGGTGGATGGGAAGGAGCCGTCGACGCTATTCGCGCGCGGACTGGTGCTCGTTCCCGAAGGCAGAGGTATCTTCACGCGCATGAGCGTCTACGAGAATCTCCTACTTGGAGCATACAACCGGAACGACTCTTCACAGCAAATCGCCGACGATATCGAAAGGATGCTGACCAGATTCCCCATTCTACGCCAGCGCCGAACCCAATCCGCTTCAGTGTTGAGTGGAGGCGAACAACAGATGCTGGCCATAGCACGGGCGTTGGTGGCGAAGCCAAAGCTGCTGCTGATGGATGAGCCATCCTTGGGGCTGGCCCCGTTGATCGTCCAACAGATCTTTCAGATCGTACTCGAGCTTCGTGACGAAGGTATCACCATCCTTCTGGTCGAGCAGAATGCCAAGCAGGCTCTCCAGGTGGCGGATCGAGGGTACGTTCTGGAAACGGGGAAGATGGTGCTTTCCGGTGCGGCCGAGGAGCTGCTTCGCAGCACGGAAGTCCAGAAGGCTTACCTGGGGGGCCAGCGCAATGGCGGCAACGGCCGAAGGCCGTAAGTTGGTTTCTGCTGCGAAAGGTCTTCCCACCCTGGCGGACGTCTCTGTCCGCCAGGGTGGGGAGGGGAACGAAGGCAAACGCGCACCAAGAACTAGGTTTGAACAATCCGGCGCGACAAAAAATCTCAAAGAGGTGTGAATAATGGATTTCGAAGACATTCTTTACGAAAAAAAAGACGGCATCGCCAGGATCACCATGAACCGCCCGAGGATACTTAACGCCTTTCGGACGCTCACGCTCAAGGAAATGACCCTGGCGTTTCAGGACGCCGAGGACGACCAGAGCGTGGGGGTCGTGATCCTAACCGGCGCCGGCGACCGGGCGTTTTGTGTGGGAGGCGACTCCAAAGAGAGCCCCGACGGGGGCTATCCATACGATAACCTGCGCTGGCACTCCAGGCTCCACCAGGCCATCAGGTTCATACCAAAGCCGGTAATCGCCGCGGTAAACGGGTGGTGCATCGGCGGTGGAAACGTGATGTGTACTGTTGCGGATCTGGCCATCGCCTCGGAGACGGCACGATTCGGCCAGGCTGGACCCAAGGTCGGCAGCTTTGACGCCGGGTTCGGGGCAGCGTACCTCTCCCGCATAATCGGTGAGAAGAAGGCCAGGGAGTTCTGGTTCCTGTGCCGAAACTATTCAGCGCAGGAAGCCCTTGAAATGGGACTGATCAATAAGGTAGTTGCCCCCGACAAATTGATGGAGGAGACCGAGGCGTGGTGCCGGGAAATCCTGGCGCTGAGTCCCACGTCCCTCAGATTCCTGAAGACCACTATGAACGCGGACTCCGACAGCATTTTCGGCCTGGCCGGAACGGCCGCCTCCGGTCTCTGGCTATACTGGCAGTCGGAGGAGGCCAAGGAAGGCCGAAAAGCCTACGAGGGCAAGAGACGCGCGAACTGGGAGGTTTTTCGTATCTGAGGGGTTTCGGTAAGTATGCGGATGCACAGTGGTATACGGCGTCGGTATCCGGCGTCGAACCTCGTCGGCAGGGTAGGCCCCCGGCCGGGGGGCGACCGGCCGGTAGCCCCGGCGGGGGCCCCAGTCCGTCAACGGCTCATTCCCCCAGACGACACGCATCACACGTCTTTAAATACATGCGCGGGACCGTTGGAGGTAGCTCAGCGGCAACTTCCATCAAACTGCCGAATCCTTTAGAGAAATCGCCCTTCCACCTCCTTTACCACCTCCGCGGTGACATCCAAAACGCTTTGCATCTCATCATACGTGATGATCAACGGCGGCTGAATCATTAACACCGGCCCCAGAATGAAGAAGTTCATTCCACGCTTCTTGCCCCCAGCCTTGACCAGCTGCACAAGCGCGTTCGAGTCCGGGAAAAGCTCTTTTGTCGCCGGGTCTCTTACCAGCTCGACCCCGATCATTAAGCCCCTCACGCGGATATCGCCGATCACCCGTGATTCCTGGCGTATCTTCTCCAAGCCGGCCGCCAGGAACGCGCTCTTTTCGCGAACCTGGCGCGGCATGTCCATCTCTTCCATGACCTCGATGTTGGCCAGCGCCGCCGCGCAACTCAAGGGGTTGCCGCCGAAGGTGAAGCCATGCTGAAATAGGTTTTCCGACCGGCCGGCAAACACGTCGGCTATCTCTCGCTTGACGTGAGTAGCCGACAGGGGAGCGAAGCCGCCGGTTATGGCCTTGCCCATGTTGATTATGTCCGGTGTCACGTCGAATTGCTCGGATTCGAACCAGGTGCCGGTTCGACAGAAGCCGGTTACTACCTCGTCGGTAATCATCAAGATATCGTATTCGTCGCAGGTCTGCCGGATCATCCTGGGATACTCCGGGGGCGGCGTCAAGATGCCTCCTCCCGCCAAAGTCAGCTCCCCAACATAGCAGGCTACGGTAGAGGGGTCTTCGTACTCCACCACCCTACGGAACTCCCGCGCACATTCGATTCCGCAGTCGGGGTAGGTCATCCGGTAGGGGCACCGAAAACAGTACGGGCGGGTGACGTGGACGAATCCGCCGGGCAATGGCTCGTAGGGCTGACGTCGCCAGGTATACCCGCTGGCCGCGCTGGTGGCCAGGGTGCTCCCATGGTACCCACCCCACCGGGTAACCACCTTGAACTTGCCCGCTTTACCCCGTATCTTGTGGTACTGCCGAGCTATCTTGATGGCGGTTTCGTTGGCATCCGAGCCACTCAGTCCGAAGAAGGATTTGGTGAGCCCCTCGGGAGTCAGGGACGCAATCTTGGCCGCCAGCTCGACGGCCGGCCTCACCGCAGGCCATCCAGAACCATGGGTGCTGATCTTGCCTATCTGCTCTATCATTGCCTGCGCCACTCGCTCATTGTTGAACCCCAGGGAGCACGCACCCTGGGCCCCCAGCACATCC
>JAMDCE010000579.1 GCA_023489135.1 Chloroflexota bacterium | reverse complement strand
CGTTGTTCGCCCCTGAAGTACCTATCGTTGGGGGGATATGCTGCGGCCGTCCCGCCCGACGTACCGGCAGACAGGGTCGAGTACCTGCGAAAAGTTTTCAGCAAGCTCAGTGAAAACCCGGAGCTCCAGGCGGGCATAGTAAAGGCCACCGGCGCCGGCGGCCCTTTCATGAGCGGCCAAGAGCTGCAAGATAAGGTAGCGGCGGTAAAGGCGAACAACGAGTTGGCCGCTCAGCTCGACAAGATCGTGGCCAAGCACACCGCGGTGCAGTGAAACGGCAGCAAGAGCGAGTCTGAAATACGGGGCCTCAATGCGTGTGAGGCCCCATGTCGCAATAGGCGGAATTGGGATAGCGCCCCCGGCCGGTCTCGAAGGGGCCGTGGCCCAAAGGAACCGGCAACCCATACTTGCGCCAGGTCTCGTACCAGTTTCGGTCGAGTTGAACGAAGTAGTCCAGGGGAATCATCGGATGACCCGCCAGCGCCGAGAGGGGTTCGATGCACCAGGTGATGGGCCGAGGAATGACCCCGTGAGACATGAGGAACTCGAACCCCTCTGTGGTAGATTTGATCGCCTCCCGCACCGTCTTGAACCCCCAGGGTTGCGCCATTTCTACCCCCGCCACGAAGCCGGGGTGAGTGCCGGCTTCCCCAAACACCTCCACTGATTCGCAAATCCGCTTTATCCACTCGTCGCGACCCACGAAGCTCTCCTTGCCCGGGCAGATTACCTGGAAAAGACCCTTGTCCCACACCTCGAAGTTCGATATCTGCACGTCTACGCCGGCAGCACGCAGACGCTTCAGGTCGCTCTTGTTCTTAGCTGCCGTTTGCAGCATCAACGGGAACCTGGAGCCGATCTTGTCCTTTATGGCCTCGACATACTGAATGTAGAAATCGCAATCGTCCTTGCCCTGAACCCTATCGACCACCGTTCCTCCGCTGATCTGAATGGAGTGAGGCCCCATCTCCCACACCGACTCGTACTCACCGGCCGCGATCGGCGGAACGCCCTCGACGTAATCGGCGTAGGCGGCCTCGACCACCCTGACGACCTCGTCCACTTTCTTGTGCACTGTGTAGGGCCTGCCGAGCACCTTCTGCTCTCTCACGTTGGCATTGATGTCGCAGAATTTGCACTCCTCTTTGTCGCTCCAGTACTGGCAGTTGCGCAGCACTGTGACAAAGGCAATGTGAGCCCAGCCGGGTGCGCCGATTATCTCGCTGTAGGGCCGGCCGTCCTCAAAGCGCAGTCCGTAGTACTTGGGGGGACGGCGCAGCTTCACCTCAGCGATCGGCCGCGGAGCGCCGCCGTCGCCGCGATCGAACAGCCGCAGCCGACCGTCGACAGCATCAACCAGATAAGGGGAATCCGCCGACACGTGGTTGGCCACGACCGTATCCTTGAGCCCATAATCGCCGCCAAAGATTTTTATGTCCTCGGGCGCCCTGATCGACTCGTCCTGCCGCATGGCTTCGCGGCTGGAGCGGTCAAACTGAAAGAGATAGTACGACTTCAGCTGAAAACCCTGGCTGGCCTCGAGCGCCACCTCTGTCCAGCTTATCCCATACCGCAGGCAATCTTCCTTGACGACAACCTCTTCGGGCACATCGGGGTACTTCCTGAAACAAGACTCCAACTCTTCTACTCGGGTCAGTCTTTCCATGCGATCCTCCACGCTATTTCGAGTTGAAGAAGATAGCCTTTCGGTAGAGCAGGCCAGACCGACTCGGTCTGAAACGCCTCTGGAAGGCGTCCCGACCAGTCCGATCAAACTTGCGGCAACCTCTTAGATCTTGATCCTGTCCTTGGCCAATTTCTCGCCGGTAACGTAGTGGTCTCCCATGAGGGCCAATTCGGCCTCCTCGGCTATTTCCTCGGGCCAGTACCCGAGCGAGGATCCGAACCAGGGGCTCTTCGGTTTCAACGCCGGCAAGCCTTCCTCCTCCCAAATCTGCCTGGCCCTTTCCATAAACTCCTGCCGAGGCAGAGAAGTTGGCGGATAGCCCCACTTCCTGGTCGCATCCATCAGAAGCGCCGAGGTGGCCGGGCGCTCCAGCATCTCCTGCTTTTGCGCCGGCGGGACGGCCGATGGGTCCAAAGAAGCCGTCTTGCCCTGAGCGATATGGATATCCCGATGCGGCTGCATGCGATAGCACATGGCCCAGGCCACGGAATCCATATCTCGCGGATCGATGTCGTCGTCGACCGCGATGATGATCTTGGAGTACATAGCCGTCCTGGCGGAAACACCGTACAGCGCCTGCCATACCTGAGGAGTGGTAGCGTTCTTGAGCTGGACCACGCACAGCACGCGTCCACCGCTGTCGAGGTGGAAGCCCACGTCCGAAACGGAGTCGATGCCCAGGTCGTGCTTCAATAGCTTGTAATGGGCGGCTTCCTCTCCGATCTGGGTCATCAAGCTACTCTCGCTGGGAGGGAACTGGCTGATGTAGGAGTTCCAAATCGGGTTCTTCCTGTGAGTGATGCACTTGACGTTGACGAACACATTGTGACCGCTCAGCCCCATGTAGCCGGTGAACTCGCCGAAGGGCCCCTCGCGCTCCAGGTAATCGGTGGGTATTTCTCCCTCAATCACTATCTCTGCCGTGGCCGGTACCTCAAGGTCAACCGTCTTGCACTTCACCAGCTCGATCGGCTCGCCGGCGATGCCTCCCGCTACGTCGTACTCGTCCGTGCCAAAGGGAACCTTGGTCACCGCCACCAGGCCGATGTTGGGGGTTGGTCCCACCACTATCGCCACCGGAAGCGGCAGCCCGCTACGCTTGTACTTGTGCCAGTGCTGGCGCAGATCTTTGGGCATCTGGGAATCGATGCCCGTTCTAGTCGGGCTCTTGACCATCGCCCGGTAATTGCCCACGTTCCGCACGCCGGTTTCCGGGTCCTTGGTCACAAAGTTGCCGGCCGAGAAATAGGGGGCGTTGTCAAACCCCGGCGTCGAAATGGGGATAGCCAGCTCTTCCAGCCCGCCGTGCTGCATGAGGTTGTCGCCCATGTGCACCTCTTCGTGCACCGGCCCGCTCTCGACCATCCGGGGCTTGACCAGCTGCATCTGAGCCTGCTGCCATTTCTTGACGATCTCCTCCGGCTTGGCCATCATCGCCAGCGAGTATATTTCCCTCGATCCGGCGTGCGACCCCACCAGCACCTGGCAGTTGTACTTCCTCCCTCTTACGTCAGTCACGTTCTCGAACAGGAAGGCTTTCCGGTCTTTATCGGATATCCCACCCCTGAATTGCCACCTCACCAGCGGCATTAGCTCGGTATCCTTATTGATCTCCCTCTTGATCCTTTGCAGCTTGCCGTGCTCCTCCAGTACTCGAACGTATTCTCTTAGATCTCGGTAGTAAGCCACTTCGACGCACCTCCTGTCACAGCCACTTCTGGTACTTGCCCGGTTGAGAGAGGGCACAGTCCACGTGCTGCGTGTCGACCACTTTCTTCAAGTCCGGCTTCTCTTTCACGAATCCCTGCTCGACGTAGCTATCGCTGAGGAGTCTTCTTTCATAGAGGTTCTCGCACGTTCCTTCGTGTGCCCCGAATCTTAGCACGCGCGTCCGAGACTGTCAACCTTTCAGCCTGCAACGGTTGACAACCGCGGAGGCGAGTAGTAGAATCTGCTCACGTTGTGCACGGGACCAGGTTTAATAGGCGAAACCGAGTCAAGAGCGACCCCCGGTACGTCCTCCCGTAATTGTTTCGGCTCATCAAGACGACACGAATCAAGACATCACTATACTTGCTCACTTTCGACACTTAGAAGGGGGATCAGGAATGACTGAACGCAAGGCCGGCTTTCCCTTCCGGTCGCTCGGGGAGTGGATTTCCTTTCTCGAGGAAAAGGGACAACTGCAACGCAACCGGCGCCAAATGAACCTTCGAAACGACTTCGGCCTGGTTTCCAAGGCGATTGCCGAGAAAAACGGCCCCGCCATCGTCCACGAAAACGTCTGGGGTTATCCGGGGTGGCACATCCACAGCGAGGGTTTGACCACGATCCAGCGTCGCGCCTGGGCATTGGGCGTGCCGG
>JAMDCE010000179.1 GCA_023489135.1 Chloroflexota bacterium | reverse complement strand
ACTTGCATTATACGGCATTCAAGAGACGATTGCAATGCTCCTGGACGTGAGGGGAGTCGAGCAGCCCGCTGCAAATGATCGGATGCAACGGGCGCTCGGGGACTTACTCTTCGATCCAAAACTCACGGACGCAGGCGTCGTCGCCGGCAGGAATCGCCTTGGTCGTCTTCACGCGAATCCTGGGCGACAGCCTCGCCGCTATAGTTTGAAACCAGGTATCGCATCCGCCCTGGCAAGTTTCAGGCAAGCTGAACCGCCGATAGTTCTCGGGCCAGGGGCAATGGTGGTGAATGAGATAGGCGCGGTCGCCCTCTACCCTGGCTTCAGCGTCCTCTCCCATTATCTCGCTACTGCGAGCAACGCTCCGCACGAGGCCAGACAAATCCTCGGGCTGCAGCTTGCCTAGCTCGATGTACATCCGCGCGGTGTCTTCGCCTGTTAACTCCCAGAACCGCCGAATGAACTTTTCCACTGCGCCCGGGCCCATAATTTCTTCCGCAGCTTTTCGGCCATAGATATAGAACTGGGCTTATCATCACTTGCCATCACAGACCTCCTGAAAAGGATAATTCTTGCCAGCACGCTAGCAGCGTTTTCTTGTTTTGCCATTGGCGGCATTCTACAGTAGGAATCGACAGGCGTCAACAACGCAAAAAGAGATGGCCACTTTCTTGCCAGGTGCACCACTTAGCGACGCAATTGGCCCCTGCCGCCCGGCACCCACAGCCTAAGGGGCACGGGCTCGGCCCAGTTCATAGGCGCCACATAAGGGCCAAGGTTGAACAAGCAGTAATGTTGAGAATCCCCCTTTTTTGTAAACTTTTAAGAAGCCACTGCTATATTCGGGATGATTGTCGAAACCGGCAAGGCAACAGACCCCGCTGGTGTAACCTCCCCCTCGAAGTCGGAGGACTTGAATAATGACTGACATAGTTGGCTGGCTGGCATTCATCTTCTTGACGCTGGCCGGATATTCCGCCGGCGCAGTGCTGGGTAGCCGAACCAGAGGCATCAAGGGGCAGGCAGAACGATCTCCGACGCTGCTGGATATGGGGATCGTGGTTGCGTTATGGATCAGCGGCATAGCCGTGCGGCTGGCTGGAGGCGAAGCATGGGTGGTAGCCGGCGCCATTCTGCTCCTGGCGCTGATGATAGCCTTTAGCGCGAGCCGTGTGCAGCCCTGGACGGCCGAAGGCAAGCCGCTGACGCAATAGGAAAGCCTGGATTGGGGAGTTCTGCTATGTTCCGACGTTGGTGGAACGGATGGATGGCGTTCGCCAGAGCCACGGGCCATTTTCAGAGCCGGGTGCTTCTGGGTCTGTTCTATTTCTTCCTGGTGACGCCTTTTGGGGTGGCCGTGCGGGCACTGGGCGACCCTTTGCGTATCTGTCGTGGACAAGGAATGACGAACTGGACGCTTAGAAACGAGACCGGCCCGACCACTATTGATCGTGCGAGGAGACAGTATTGACCAGGAACGGCGGCCGGTCTAACTTCCGGGCCAACCTGATGATCGCCCTGGTTAGCTTCGTCATAACAGGTTGCGTTGCTTTCACCGCGGGCGAGATGCTTCTCCGTCTCACGCGCCCGTATGCAACGCCGGAAACGGTGCGAAACTCGTCGCTCCAATACGAGCCCACCCTGTTTTCCCGCCACGCCTTCCCGCAAGGGGGGCAGAACGTGCCATTTTGGGATGGAGATGGATCGGTAGTCATCAATAGGCGCGGATACCGAGGTCGTGATTTCGCGGTGCCCAAGCCAGAAGGCACGGTGCGCATCGTGTTCTTGGGCGGATCGGCAGCCTTCGACATCTTTGCTCCTGAGGGGAAGGACTGGCCTCGACTGGTGGAACAAGACCTGCGCAGCCGCGGCTTTCAGCGAGTCGAGGTGGTAAACGCTGCTACCCCAGGGCACGCCACATGGGACTCGCTTGGAAGGCTCTATGCCGAGATCTGGATGTTCCAGCCAGACTATGTCGTAATCTATGAGGCCTGGAACGACATCAAGTACTTCCGGTGGCTGAATCCTGATCAAAGCCTGTTGAGGAGCTACCGGCCGGCCGTGCCTGCGAACGATATGAGTATGCTGGTAGGAAACCCATACATGTATTATACGAGTGATCTGGATCGGCTATTGAGCCACTCGCAGTTATACGTGCGGCTGCGCTGGCGTTACTTGCAGTGGGGAATAGGCAATATAGGGCTCGAAGGCGTGCAGAGGACAGCAGATGACTGGCCCATCGATAAAGAAGAGCCGTATGCAGATAGCTACAGCGAATGGGGGCCGCGCCAGTTTCAGCTCAACCTCAGCTTGCTTGCCGAAGCGGCGCGAAGCATTGGCGCAACGCCAGTTTTCCTCACGCAGGCTCGTCTGTCCGTTGCCTCGAACGGAGAAGCAGACAGGAAGCGAATTGGCTACGACCTCGT
This sequence comes from Chloroflexota bacterium, assembly GCA_023489135.1. Next base: position 1,597 of record JAMDCE010000179.1, on the reverse strand, counting down.
CGGGCTATCGCACCATGCCCTCGTGCGCGCCTTCGCCGATACCGACCGGGCGATCTTGGCAGTGGCGAGGGAGAAGGGCGTGCCTGTGCTGGACCTCTCAGGAATGTTCAGTGGGCAAAGCGAGTTGTTCCACGACGAGGTACACACCACGACGGCGGGGAGCGAGGCGTTGGCTAGGGCGACAGCCGATTTTCTGGCCGGGATCCTGGAGAAGCGTTAGTTTGGAGGTGGCCGATGCTGTCAGTCAAAAGAGTGATCGTGAGCTTCCTCATTATGGGCGAATTGCTCGCCTTTCTATGGCAGCGTAAGCTGTGGTGGCTGATTCCGATGGTGCTGGTGCTACTGCTGTTTGGACTGCTGCTGGTGTTCGCCCAGGCATCCAGCATCGCCCCGTTTATTTACCCGTTGTTTTAGAGGGGGTGAGTAGTGAACATCCTGGGAGTGTCTTGCTTCTACCACGATGCGGCGGCGGCGCTGCTGCGAGACGGGGCGCTGGTGGCGGCGGCCGAGGAAGAGCGCTTCAGCCGGAAGAAGCATGACTGGGGCTTCCCCGTCAACGCTATCAATTGCTGCCTGCGCCTGGGAGGCATCGATGGGCGGGATCTGGACTACGTGGTGTTCCACGAGAAGCCTATGGTGAAGTTCGAGCGTGTACTGATGACTAGCCTAAGCACTTTTCCTCGCTCGTGGGAGGTCTTTCGGGAGGCTATGATCGCCTGGTTTGACGAGAAGCTCTGGATCAAAAACCGTCTGATGTGCCACCTGGGCGTGCCGGCAGAAAGGGTGCTCTTTGTAGATCATCACGCCGCTCACGCGGCGAGCGCCTTCTTTTGCTCGCCGTTCAAGGAGGCGGCCATTCTGACGGTGGACGGAGTTGGTGAGTGGGCGACCGCGACCATGGGTGTCGGCACGGCGAACTGGCACGGCGAAGGGGCTAATACCCTCAGGCTATCGCACGAGATGCGCTTTCCGCACTCTCTGGGGCTCCTCTATTCGGCCTTCACCGCTTTCCTGGGGTTCGAGGTGAACGAAGGAGAGTACAAAGTAATGGGCATGGCTCCCTACGGCCAGCCGAAGTACCTGGATAAGGTTTACAAGCTGGTTGAGGTGGCGTCGGATGGCAGCTTTTGGCTGAACATGGACTATTTCAGCTACCATCACTCCACGACCCGGACCTTCAACAGGAAGTTTGTGGACCTGTTCGGCGCGCCGCGGGACCCGAAGTCCGAGTTCATCACTCACCTCACCCACGCTAACGTCGACGGCCAGGAGGCGGAGGTCGAGCGCAACCAGTACTACGCGGACGTGGCGGCCAGCATCCAGAGGGTGACCGAAGACATTCTGCTGAAGATGGCCAACCACCTGTACGAGGAGACGAAGCTGAAACAATTATGCATAGCTGGTGGAGTGGGCCTGAACAGCGTGGCCAACGGGCGGATACTGCGGGAAACGCCGTTCGAGGACCTGTTCCTCCACCCGGCACCAGGGGATTCCGGGGGCGCGGTTGGGGCCGCCATGTACGCGTGGCACGTGCTGCTGGGCCGGCCGCGGGAGTTCGTGCTGGAGCACGCCTACCTCGGACAGGGCTACGAGGACG
>JAMDCE010000246.1 GCA_023489135.1 Chloroflexota bacterium | reverse complement strand
TGGGCGATACCAGCTCCCATCGCGCCCGAGCCTATTACAGCTATCTTCTTAACTTCCATCTCAAGCCCCCATAGTCACTTTCCCCCTCACGGTGCAATCGAGATGCCTGCGTTTGACCAAGCCCCAACCTGCTGGTCCTTTGACACTCACAGATCGAACGCTTCGTGGAAGCTCGTCGGCTTCACCTCCACGGGGTGATCCCTCCCTCGATTATCATAAGAAACAAAATGTAGCATATTGACATTTCGAAGCTCTTGTGCCACAATGGCACCGGTAATCGAAGCCCGCCTGTCGAATCGCCTCGAGCTAGTCGTTCGCGAGCATCAGTGGTGTAGGAGGCTGTCCTCGCTCAATAAGACCGCCGAGAGAGGATGCCAAGGGCTTATGTTCAAAAGGACGGAGGACGCGGTGGAGGCGCAGAAAGCGTGAGGGACGCAGCTGAGCTTGTGTTTTGCTAGTGAGGACTTGTCGGAAGGTTGTGAGATTCGACCGAATGGCAGCGCGAGGTTGCGTCACCGCTGTTGCTCTGGCCTAATCCAGTCGTATGTTCGCTTAACCACCTTCAAGAGGTGTGATGTTTCGCCGTGCCTGATGCCGGGAACTGCGCCGAGGCGCGACGTCAGAAACTCTAGTAGCTCCTCGTTCGAGCGGAAAAATGCAGCAATTATTACGTCTGATGAGCCCGATGCAATGCCGACATAGCGAATTTCCTCCATTTCCGCCAACCTATCAGCCGCATCGATGATCTTGTCCGCATCAACCTTCAACGTAATGAACGTGTCACAATTGTAGCCCAACTTATGGGGATTGACCACGGCCACCACTCGCATCACTCCATCGTTCACCAACCTGTCGATCCGATTGCGAATCGTCGCCTCAGTCACGCCGAATCGCCTTCCTAGTTCCGTGGCCGTTTCACGACCGTCCTTGCGCAAGGCGGAGATTATCTTTCTATCGAGATCATCGACCTCTTTGCGAGGCCTGCTACCACCGCTATTCGGTGACACCTCGTGACCCTCCCGTTCGTCCTGCTTGACCGAAGACAAAATCCCCATCCTTTGCGGATTATAACTTATGGGCTGCCCCATTGCAAAGATTTCTTAGCCAACGGACCAGGAGCTTTCGATTTTCGGAGAGTAACCGGAGTTTGGTGAGAGTCATCTTGCCACAGTAGTGCGCGAATTCACGGTACCGCTGAGTAGTGTGCCAGCGTACCCGAATCGAAAGTGGTGGAGCGGGTCAATCAGTACACTTGCAGGATTGCTGCCGGAATTACGGGCTAGAACTCGCTCAATAGGTCTCTCGCGACAAGTAGGCGCTGAATTTGGTTCGTGCCCTCGACGATCTGCGTAAGCTTTGCCTCGCGCATAAACCGTTCGACCGGGAAGTCTTTGGTGAAGCCGTAGCCACCGTGAATCTGAACTGCGTTCAAGGAGACCTTCATAGCCACGTCCGTCGCGAAGTACTTGGCCATGCTGACAAACCGGGCCGCCGCCCTGTCGTCCTGGTCGATGAGGGCAGCGGCCCGGTAGGTCAGAAGTCTGGCCGTTTCCGTTTCCGTGGACATGTCGGAGAGCATAGCCTGAATGGCCTCGAAGTTTGCAATGGGTTGACCGAACTGCACCCTTTGCTTGGAGTAGTTGAGGGCGGCCTCGAAAGCACCTTGCGCGATACCCACGCCCATTGCCGCCACCGTCGACCGAGCGATGTCCAGGGCCTTCATCGCGATGGGCCATCCGTCGCCCTCCTTCCCAAGGAGGTTCTCGCGAGGCACAATGCAATCTTCGAAGATCAACTCGGCGGTCGGCGTGGCGCCCAACACCATCTTCTTGTCAACCCGCGGTGAAGAGAACCCCGACATCCCCTTCTCGACGACGAAGCAACTTATGCCCTTCCTTCCTGCGCTCGGGCCCGTCCTGGCAAATACAGTGACCAAGTCAGCTACGTTCCCATATGTGACGAAGCGTTTCGAGCCGTTTATAACGTAGTGGTTACCCTTCAGTTCCGCTCTGGTTCGCATACCCTCCACGTCCGGGCCAGCCGCATGCTCTGTGAGACCGAGAGAGCAAATAGACTCTCCGGAAGCGATGGATGGCAAGAACTTCTTCTTCTGTTCTTCGGAGCCCGCGATGACGATTGGCTGAGCACCGAGGTGGTTCTGCGAAACCCACATCACGGCATCGCCGTTAGCTCGGGCGACCTCTTCCAGAATGATGCAAAAGCTCACCTCATCGCCGCTGGAGCCGCCGTACTCCTTGGGGAGGGCGAACCCGATGAGCCCGTTCTTTCGTATTACTCGCTCAAGATCCTCGGGAAACACCCCCCGTCTGCTCAATCTCCGCCACTCGAGGAGCAATCATCTCTTCGCAGAGTCGCCTTGTGTTCTTCCGCAGGATCTCCTGGCCCTGGTTCAAAGCGAATTGGCCCTTCATAAATTGCCTCCGTATGCGTTGTGATCTCAGTGTACGAATACCTTGCTTCGCGTATCGAGAACAGATTTGACTCTAGTCAGTACATTGAGAGACCACCGCTGACGGAAATCAACTGGCCCGTCACGAAGCCCGCCTCATCCGAGGAGAGGAAAGCCACAACTGCCCCTATTTCCTCCGGCTGAGCGAGGCGCCGCAGTAGGACGCCCTCGGTGACGCCCTTCAGAATCCGCTGCCCGTCTGGGCCCTCAAGTTTCCGACGCAGCGCAGGTGTCTCGGTGGGTCCGGGGCAGACGCAGTTGACACGGATGTTGTCGCGGGCCAATTCGCGGGCCAATGACTTGGAGAACACGGCAACGGCACCCTTCGTAGCTGCGTTCACCGCTCCTCGGCCCAGGCCGATCTTCACCGAGTCGGAGGTAATATTCACGATCCGGCCACCGCCTTGCCGAATCATCGCCGGCAGGACAGCGCGACAAACGTACATAGTACCCTTGAAGTTGACGGCGATCATACGGTCCCATTCCTCTTCCAGGTCATCCAGGAAGAGATTGCCCACCGCATCGTAGGCGTGGCAGGTGGCCAGGCAATCTATGCGACCATACATCTCCAAGGCAGCGGCCACGGCAGCGTTGGCGTCATTACGGCTCGCTAGATCGGCAACGAAGAAAGCAGCTTTAGCGCCAAGATCCGTAATCTCTTGTACTAGAGCCTCTCCGGCAGATGGAGAAATGTCGAGAAGAGCCAGGCTAGCCCCCTACCGTGCCAAGGCAATCGCGCTTGCCCGACCCATCCCACCTGCCGCTCCGGTCACCAGGGCTACCCTCCCGTGCAATTCCATCGGTTCTCCTCCTATGTCTTGTTCCACGTCACGTTGACTGGTAGCGTGAGTTCCAAACCTACAGCGTATTCAGCCCTCACTACCTGACCAAACAGAGCAGGCGGAACTTGAGGAGTTCCCATGTCTATCCACACGCCAGAAGGGCTGATTGCCAGATCTAAACCTTCTTTGTCCGCGCTAGCGAGCGAGCCATCCTCTCCAGCTTGAAGATCGTGGTGAACTCGGGGTTCTTGCTGATCCACAATTCCCTGTCCATTATGGCTTGAGTCAGCGAACCCCTGTAAGCCAATCCTTCCAAGGGTGTGCGAGGATCGGCACATACCATTACGAAGTCGGGAGTGCCTACGAGGCCTTCCTTCACAGCGAGATCGCCATCGTCGATCGTGATAGTGAGTTCACCGCCCGTAGTCTTGACGTGAATGTTCCGCTTCCAGCCAGCAATATCCTGCCTCGCTCGCTGGCATTCTCTCATCTCAGCAGTTAATGCCTGAAGTTCAGCCAGCACGCTTGCGTAGCGATCCCTATCTTCCTGGGTCACGGTCGGCAAAGAAGGCTCCACCGCCGACTCCCAGTCGAGTTCTGACGCCAGGAGCCCTTTGCGAGCTACCTGCTCAGGTTTAAGCTCACTCGTGGGGACGCAGAATATGTCGGTAATCTCGCCAACACGGCAATGAGTGTGAACTTCTACACTACAAAGGGAATACTGGTACCCGGCATCGTCAACAAGGGCACCGAGATGAAGGTGGTGTTCAAGGATCAGCGTGTTGGCGAGATTACCGACAGA
>JAMDCE010000320.1 GCA_023489135.1 Chloroflexota bacterium | reverse complement strand
TCTCGTGATTAAAGAGGCCATAGGTAAGCTTGTAGAGGGCCAGTCTCTCACCATGGCCGAGTCGGCTGAGGTGATGGAAGAGATAATGACCGGCCTGGCCACGCCGGCTCAATTCGCTTCTTTCGTCACGGCACTGCGAATGAAGGGAGAGACAGTGGAGGAGATAGCCGGGCTCGCTTCGGTGATGCGGGCCAAGGCGACGCCTGTTCGCGTGTCAGTTCCGGTAGTCGACACCTGTGGTACGGGCGCCGATTCTCAGGGGACTTTCAATATCTCCACTACGGCCGCTCTAGTGGTGGCTGGGGCCGGCGTAACGGTGGCCAAACATGGCAACCGGGCCATCAGCAGCAAATGCGGAAGCGCCGATTTGCTGGAGGGCCTCGGGGTGAACCTCGACTTGACGGCCGACCAGGTGGCCCAATGTTTGGAGACCGTCGGAGTCGGCTTCATGTACTCTCCCCTTTTTCACCCAGCGATGCAGTACGCCGGTCCTCCCCGGCGCGAGATCGGCATTCGCACGGTTTTCAACATCCTTGGCCCGTTGACTAGTCCAGCAGGGGCCAGATCGCAAGTCATGGGGGTGGCCGACGGCCGGCTGGCGTACAAATTGGCGCGCGTCTTTGGGCTCTTGGGAGCGAAGCACGCCCTGGTGGTTAATGGTTTGGAGGGGTTGGACGAAATCAGCATCTGCGGACCGAGCCGGGTCCACGAAGTTAGAGCCGGCGAGGAGCCGGTGGTGTTTGAACTAACCCCGGAGGAGTTTGGGCTGCAACGGGCCACCGTCGACGATATTAAGGGGGGAGGAGTCGAGGATAACGTTCGCGTTGCCCGGGCCGTATTTAACGGCGAAAGAGGGGCCGCCCGCGACGTGGTCTTGCTGAACGCCGCAGCGGCTCTGCTGGCCGCGGACAGAGTCGCAAACATGGCTGACGGCGTGCGGGTAGCGGCCGAGGCCATCGATTCGGGACGGGTGCAGGCCAAACTGGAAGAGTTCGTCGCTTTCACTAGGAGTTTCGCCTAAGCGATGATTCTGGATGAGATAGTTCGCTACAAGACCGAGGAGCTAAAGCGGCGGGAAGAGAGAGCTCCTCTGGCGCAGGTCCGAGAGGCCGCTCTCCGCGGAGAGAAGCTTCGCGACTTTGAGGCGGCCTTGCGAAAGCCAGGCCTGAGCCTCATTGCCGAAGTGAAGAAAGCATCCCCTTCGAAGGGTCTACTTAGCCGGGATTTCGACCCCGCCAGACTGGCCAAAGCTTATGTTGAGAACGGGGCCTCGGCCATCTCCGTGTTGACCGACGAGCGTTTTTTTCAGGGTTGTCTGGAAGATCTGGCCACGGCAAAGCGGGTCAGTGGAGAATCGCTCGCGCCGCCGCTTCCGGTGCTGCGAAAGGATTTTGTCTTCTCTCCCTACCAGGTCTATGAAACTAGAGCGTGGGCGGCCGATGCGCTCTTGTTGATCGTGGCGATTCTCGATGACAGGCGGCTGGTGCAACTGCGAGAACTGGCCGAGCGGCTGGGGATGAGGTGCCTGGTGGAGGCCCACGATGCTGGCGAAGTGGATCGCGCCGTGGCCTCGGGTGCCAAGATCATCGGGATCAACAACCGCGATCTTCAAACGTTCAAGGTCGACCTGGAAACGACGGCGACACTGCGATCGCGGATACCGAACGGCTGTACGGTGGTGAGCGAGAGTGGAATTCACACCCGAGGAGATACCCGGCGCCTGGTGGAATGGGGTATAGATGCGGCCCTGGTTGGCGAGGCGCTGGTGACGGCCGGAGAAATAGGCCCGGCCATAAAGGACTTGCTTGACCTTGGTGAGAGTTAAGATTTGCGGAATCAAGACGGTCGAACACGGCCTGGCGGCCATTGAAGCCGGGGCCGATCTTCTGGGGTTTGTCTTTGCCCCTAGTTCCCGGCTGCTGATACCAGAGGAGGCCCGATTTATTGTCTCCGGTTTGCGGCGGGCCACCCGAGGTAGACTACCGAAACTGGTGGGGGTGTTTGTCAACGAGCCTCTGAACCTGCTGGAGGCCATTGCCAACTACTGCAGTCTGGACTACGTTCAGTTGAGTGGTGACGAGAGACCGGAGTACTGCCGTCAGATCCAACGACCTATTATCAAGTCTCTACGACCGCGGCCAGGTCAGAGAGCCGTTGACCTGGAGACGAAGATTAGGAAAATTGGAGTGCGTTCGTGGGCCGAGGGGCCTGGTGAGTGGCCGGAGCGGCTGATCTTGCTGGACGCTCACGTGGAGGGGATCTACGGTGGCACCGGCACGAAAGGGGACTGGGATCTCGCCCAGGAGATCGCCGAACGCTATCCGGTCCTTCTAAGCGGCGGGCTGTCGCCCGATAATGTGGGCGATGCGGTCGCGCAGGCGAGGCCCTGGGGCGTAGACGTGAGCAGCGGCGTGGAAACCAATGGGGTCAAGGACGTCCATAAGATCCGCGCTTTCGTCAGGGCGGCCAAGAGGAGAGACGAAATTCGGCCGTAACAACGTGACGCTTACGTCGTTCGGAGCGACTCCAGGGGGCGAAGAATCTCGCCCTGTTTAGAAACGCAGCATGCTGCGTTTCTAATGGTAGAAACATGCGAGAGATCCTTTGTAGCCGCGCTCTTCAGAAGAGCAGCCGGTCCTCATTGCATCGAGGGAGAAGCAGAAAGGAGCGATCAAACGAAGCAGATTATGGATAACAGGGAAACGGGGCGCTTTGGCCAGTTTGGCGGGCAGTACGCTCCTGAGACTTTAATGCCGGTGTTGGGTGAGCTGGAGGATGCTTACTACGAAGTCCGCGATGATCCCGGTTTTCAGGCCGAGTTTGCCCGGCTTTGCAAGCACTACATCGGCCGACCGACCGCGATGTATTTTGCCGAGAAGCTTTCGCGACACTGTGGCGGTGCCAGGATCTACATAAAGCGAGAGGACCTGGCTCACACCGGGTCCCACAAGCTCAACAACGCCCTTGGCCAGGGCCTGCTGGCCCGTCGAATGGGAAAGCATCGGATCATCGCCGAGACGGGAGCGGGTCAGCACGGAGTGGCCGTGGGCACCGTGTGCGCGATGCTGGGGTTGGACGCCATTGTCTACATGGGTGAGGTCGACGTGCGACGCCAGGCGCTGAACGTTTTTCGCATGAAGCTACTCGGTACGGAGGTTAGGCCGGTCACCAATGGCAGCCGGACCCTCAAAGACGCCATCAACGAGGCCATCCGCGACTGGGTGACCAACGTGACGAACACTTACTACCTTCTCGGCTCGGTGGTAGGGATGCACCCCTACCCGGCCATGGTACGGGATTTTCAGTCCATCATCGGACGGGAGACCAAACAGCAGATGCTGGCGGCCGAAGGAAGGCTGCCGGACTATATTGTCGCCTGCGTGGGTGGCGGAAGCAACTCCATGGGTATATTCCATCCTTTTCTGAAGGATGCCCAGGTAAAACTGGTGGGAGTGGAAGCGGCCGGAGAAGGCCTCGAAACGGGCCGGCACGCCGCTAGCCTGGTCGCCGGGCGCGTTGGCGTGCTCCATGGCTCCAAATCATACCTACTTCAGGACGACGACGGTCAAGTGCTGGAGGCGCACAGCATTTCCGCCGGTCTCGATTATCCCGGCGTCGGCCCGGAGCACAGCTATCTGAAGGACACCGGTAGGGCCCAGTATGTCGCGGTAACGGACCAGCAGGCGCTGGAGGGTTTCACGTTGCTCTGCCGCACCGAGGGAATCATGCCCGCTCTGGAGTCGGCCCACGCCGTCTACCACGCGGCGCAGTTGGCGAGGACGCTATCTCCCGCTGAAATCGTGGTGATCAATCTGTCGGGAAGAGGTGACAAAGATATGGACACGGTTGCTCAGGCGTTGAGGGTAGTGATTTGAGTAGAATAGCTTCCACGTTTCGTGCCTTGCGTGACAGCGGGGAGACGGCGCTGATTACCTATCTCACCATTGGCTTTCCGAGTGTGGAGACTACCCTGGACCTGGTTCCGGCGCTGGCGGAGAGCGGTGTCAATCTCATCGAGTTGGGTATTCCTTTCTCGGATCCATTGGCCTCCTCGC
>JAMDCE010000606.1 GCA_023489135.1 Chloroflexota bacterium | reverse complement strand
CTCTATGCCTTCGCTGCGGGTTTCTATCCCCATCATTTTCCCAGACGTTTTGTTAGACTGGCTCGACCAGAGCGACAGTTTCTTCCCGACTTTTCGCCGGTTTTCTAACCATCTCGGCAGCGGAGGGCTCCAATATTGCCTCAAGAATAAGAAGGGGCGCCGACAGGCCGGGCGCCCCTTTTGCGCTCTCTGCTAGTGGATCCACGGTGACTAGCAAGCCAGCCAAGGCTGGTCATGGTAGATAACCGCATCAAAACGTGTACCGAATGCAAGTCGCCAGGTCAAGGTTTCGACCAGCCCCTTGACAAAAGAACATTTGTTCTGTTATGATACCGCTTGAGAGCCAAGCGAATCCCCTCTTTGCACCTTGGCGGAGAGACTATCTGGCTCGAAGCTGGAGCGAGAGTAGTCAAGAATGAGCTGGCTCCGCCGGTGGGGAAGGCCGAAAGGGCTCGGAAGATTGAGGAGATCTTGCTTTCTTGGCCCATCCCCAATCCTTCCCGCAGGGTGGGAGGGGACGTGTCCGAAGCGTCTTCCGGCAAGGGTGGAATGGGCGCATCTATAATCTCTCTCCGCTTCGGGGGGATTAAGGGGGTATTTGATGAAGGTCGTTTGTGTTTTGGTCCCGCATTTTCCCCTGGCCGTGGAGCGGCGGGAGCGACCAGGTCTCCGCGGCAAGCCGGTTATCATCGGAGGATACCCCCACGAACGCGGAAAGCGGGTGCTGGACGCCTCCGAAGAATGCCTGAAAGTCGGGGTGATGCCGGGCATGCTTCTGTGGCGGGCACACAAGCTTTGCGCGGCCGTCTTCCTGCCAGCCGACGACGAGAGATATCGAGCGATCTTCGAAAAGATCCTGGTTCTGCTAGCGGGCTTCGGCCAGGCCGTCGAGGTCGGTGAATTGGGCTGCGCTTACCTCGATGCCGCCGGCCTGAATGGCTCGCACGGGGACGACGCGTCTCTAACCTCGAAGATAGCCCGCACGCTGGCCACCGAGCTTGGCCTGGAGGCGCAGATTGGCCTGGGTCCCGGCAAGTTCGTCGCTAGAGCGGCGGCCTCGCTGGCGCGGCCCAACAGTCCTCGACTGATCTCGGCTGGCGCTCAGCGGGATTTCCTCGATCCTTTGCCAGTGGACTGGTTGCCTCTTTCGCCCGCTATACAGCAGAAACTGCATCTCTTGGGATTTAAACAGATAGGTCAACTGGCCGAATTACCTCGAGCCACGGTGGCTCAGCGCTTTGGTACCGAGGGGGCTTTGGCCCATAAGCTGGCCAGAGGAGAGGACGAGAGAGGGGTGCGACCTCGGCCGCACTCCTCCCTACCCGATTTTTCGATAACTATGCGGTAGTGACGGGAATTCAAAGCTAGCTTTGTTGGCTTTCGCTTCTGGGAGAGAGGGTTGGACTCTGAGCGCCAGAGGCCCTCTTCTTCATCTCCTCTTCCAGGAGCACCCGGCGAAGGAATTTGCCGACCAGAGTTTTGGGGAGCTCGGGCCGAAACTCTACTTGCGTGGGGACCTTGTATTTGGCCATCTTATCCTTGCAGAAGTTGATTACTTCCTCCGCGGTAGCGGTCTGTCCTTCCTTAAGGACGCAGAAAACCTTAACTGTCTCTCCTCGATATTCGTCGGGCACGCCCACGGCTACAGCCTCTTTGATTTTTGGGTGAGTGTAAAGCACTTCCTCGATGTCGCGGGGATAGATGTTGTACCCACCGGCGATGATCAAGTCCTTCTTGCGGTCTACAATGTAGAAGTAACCGTCTTCGTCCATTCTGGCGATATCGCCAGTGAGTAACCAATCACCTTTGAGAACGCTCTCGGTCTCCTGCGGCATGTTCCAGTACCCCCGCATTACCTGAGGTCCATGGACGGCCAGCTCGCCGATCTCTCCGACCGAAAGCTCCTTGGCCCAGTCATCCTGATCCACAATCTTTGCATCCACGTCTGGAAAGGGAACGCCGATGCTCCCGGCTTTGCGAAGCCCGAAGACGGGGTTGCAGTGCGTCACCGGGGCCGCTTCGGTGAGTCCATAGCCTTCCACCAACCTGGCGCCGGTGAGCCTCTCGAAGACACTCTGCGTTTCGACGGGCAAAGGCGCGGCCCCGCTGATGCAGGCCCGGATCGATCGGAGATCGTATTTCCCCACCTCAGCGTAGTTGTTGATGGCGCCGTAAATAGTCGGCACGCCCGGAAAAACCGTGGGCTTTTGCTTGACTATGGCCTTGAGCACCTCCTCCACGTCAAATCGAGGAATCAGCACCATCGCCGCGCCACTGTAGACGGCGAAGTTCATCGCCACGGTCATGCCGTAGACGTGGAAGAAGGGTAGGACGGAGAGGACGATCTCCTGGCCTGGCTTTACGTCACTGAGCCACCGGCCCACCTGGATAGTGTTGGAGACGATGTTGCGGTGACTGAGCATTGCTCCTTTGGATACGCCCGTCGTGCCTCCCGTATACTGGAAGAGGGCGATATCGTCAGGGTGGATGGAGACTTGGGTAGAGTTGGCTTGATGCATTAACAGAGAGCTGAAGCTGTGCGTGCCTGGTCCCTGGTCTATTTGCACCCGGTGGCCGTCCTTGGACTCTTTGAGTAAGGTGAAAAGGAGACGAAGCACCGGCGGGAAGAACTCCTTGATGTTGGTGACGATAACGTGTTTCAAAGAGGTGCGCGGCCGGACCTTCTTCACCAGCGGGTAGAACTTTGTGAGGGTCACAATAGTTTCAGCTCCCGAGTCCACCAACTGGTGCTCTAGCTCTGCTTCCACGTAAAGAGGATTGGTCGGGACGACGATAGCGCCGATTTGCAGCGCGCCATAATAGGCGATCACGTTCTGGGGACAGTTCGGGAGAAACAAAGCGACGCGATCCCCCTTCTTCACTCCCAGGTCGCTCAAAGCAGCGGCGAATCGATCGACTCGGGAGGAGAGCTCGGCGTAGGTGATAGTCCTACCAAAGTAAACGGCCGCCGGGTTGCCAGGGAATTTGGCGGCGGAGTCTCTGAGAAACTGATGAATGGGGATGTCGGGATACGAAATAGTGGGGGGAACGGATGATTCGTAATGCTTCAACCAGGGCTTTACGGTAGGGGCGCTGTCGTCAGTTTGGGTTTTCTCACCGTCAGGGGTCGCCATAGCGCTTTCCTCCTTTAGTTGGAAACTAAGAAGAAATTAAACAACCAGCGGTTCTGGTCGCACTTAGGACCACCGAGGGAAGAGACGGCCCCGTCACCCGTGTTGGAGATACGGATTCCTACTGCCCCTGAAACTTGGGCTTTCGTTTCTCCGCAAACGCGGTTAGTCCCTCTTTGGCGTCATAGGTGCCAAATAACTCCATAAAGGCTTTGGCGTCCTGCTGTATTGCGGCTGCTTGAGGTTGGTCCGCGCCTTCGAAGACCCTCCGTTTTATCTTGGCCACAGCCAGCGGCGCCTGCATCGCCAAGCGCCTGGCCAGGTTCTTACTCTGCGCCAGAAGTTCGTTATCAGCCACGACCCGGTTAAGCAGGCCAAACTGTAAGGCCTCCGAGCTCTTGAAAGAATCTCCCGTCAGAATCACTTCTAGGGCTCTGGCTTTCCCAATAAGACGCGGCAGGCGCTGCAGGCCACCCCAGCCTGGCAGGATGCCCAAGGTAATCTCTGGTAAGCCAAACCGAGCGCTTTCAGCGGCAACGCGGAAATCGCAGGCGAGGGCCAACTCCAGACCTCCACCGAGGCAGACGCCATTGATAGCGGCAACGACAGGTTTGGGGAACTCCTCGATGTGATCGAAGAGGTCTTGGCCACCGAGGAGCATCTCCGCGCCTTCCTCCGGTGTAAGGCGCGCCATCTCCAATACATCAGCCCCGGCGATGAAGATGCCCTGCACGGCGCTGGTGACTAGAACCGCTCGAGTGGACGAATCGTTGGACAGTTCGCCAAAGGCTTGTTTGAGCTCGCGAATGGTAGCAAGGTTTAGCGCGTTGACAGGGGGCCGGCTTAGGGCGACAGTGGCAACAGGTCCTTCTCTGGTAACCAGGATATTCGCGTAATCCATTAGCCGGATGCTCCTTAACTTTGAGTTTCAC
>JAMDCE010000008.1 GCA_023489135.1 Chloroflexota bacterium | reverse complement strand
GTGGACCCTGAGCAAAGCGCAATTGGCGAGCATGTTGATCTTTTCCAGGGGGGAGACGGATGGGCAGCAGAGGGTTGTTGCCGAGCTCGACCGCGAGGACCTGGCGACGTTCGTCGAGAATATCGCCTCGAAGGTAAACAGAAACCCTCGCGACGCCAGGTTCCGCTACGCCAGCGGGAAACTCTCGGTCAGCACTGAGGCAATCGACGGGGTCACCGTCAACGTGGAGAAGACCGTTGAGGCCATAAACACCCTGGCCACGACGCATTACCGCCAGGCCGGCCTGGATGTCACGACCGAGAAAGCCAAGATCCAGGGCTCTGACGCGGCCAGCATCGTCGTCGGCGACCTGCTTTCATCCGCCAGCACGTCTTATGCCGGCAGCGTCCGTGAGAGGGCTCACAATGTCGAACTGGCGACGGCCCGCCTCAACGGAGTGGTGGTGCCCCCGGGGGAAGTGTTCTCCATGAACGACTCTCTGGGCCCCACCACGTTGGCCAGCGGCTTCCAGGTAGCCTATGGCATCAGCATCAGCGGCACCGTGCCGATCACGGTCAAAGCCGACGCGGGGGGAATCTGCCAGGTCGCGACGACGTTGTATCACACCGCCTTCTGGGCCGGTCTCAAGATAGAGGAGCGTCAGCCGCACCTGTACTGGATAAGCCGGTACGGGCAGCCCCCCAAGGGAATGACCGGCCTCGACGCCACGGTGGACGACCCCGGCCCGGACCTCAAGATCAGGAATAACACCGGCAACTGGATTGCCATTCAGAGCTATGCGTCTGGCGCGCAAGTCCACTTCTCCATCTACGGCGTCGACCCCGGCTGGAAGGTCACCGCGGAAGGACCTCGAATCAGCAATCGGGTCCCTGCCGACACCGCTATGGTCGAGCAAGAAGACCCGACCATGTCCCAGGGAAGCTCTCTTCTGGTGGAACACGCCGAAGACGGTTTCGACTCCTCGATCGTGCGCCACGTGCTCGACAAGGACGGCCAGGAGATCGAACGGTACGTCGTGAACAGCCATTACCTTCCGTCGCACAACGTGCTCCTCGTACCCGTCAAGCCAAAGGAGCCGACCCCCGCTCCCACACCGGCCACCACGGGCACCCCTGCTCCGTCGGGAACGCCGGAGCCAACAGGCACGCCAACACCGGCCGGCACACCCGCACCCACCGGCACTCCAACTCCCGGCGGCAACAGGTAGCTGCGCGACGGACCCGGGTTGTGCCTGCTACTTCGCTTCTCTCATAACCTCCCTATACGGAATATGCGCTGGTCCTCCGCGACCTCAATTTACCCACTGATACCCTGTCCTCGCAATCGTTTCGCAATTGGCACGGATCTGTTGCTCCAGCCACGAATTCCGGCTCACGGGGCTGGGCCAACCTCAACGCAAAATGCTGTAATGTGGTCGACGATAAGCGTGCAAGACCTGCCAAATGGCTAACTTGACATTATGTACACTTTCTAGTATAATAGCCTCACAAGGGGGCACCAATGCCAGCAAGAAGAATGTCCGCACGAGAAGCCAGAGCCAACTTTGGCGATCTTCTGGGCTCAGTTTACTACACCAAGGAGCCAGTGATTATCGAGAGAAAAGGCAGACCGTTCGCGGTTGTCATAAACCCAGAAGACTTTCAGAAGCTTCAGAAAGAGCAAGAACGGGCCTGGACCGTCGTCGATCGGGTTAGAAATCGCAACGCCGATAGAGACCCTGACGAAGTCTTACGTGACGTGACCGCTGAGGTTGAAGCTGTCCGTCAAGAGATGTATGAGGAAGAAAAGCCCGCCGCTAAGCGCCGTCGTTGATACCAACATCTTCGTTAGTGGTCTTATTACCAAACTAGGCACTCCTGCTCAGCTTGTTGAGTCGTTGCGCAACGGCGCGTTTACTCTGCTTCTCTCCGAACCTCTCTGTGCGGAATATGCGCTGGTCTTCCCGCGACCTCAGTTTACCCACAAATACGGTATCACGACCGAAGAAGTCGACGAATTTCTCTTCCTACTGGATACAACCGCTCGCCGGATCATGCCTAGCCGCAGGCTCCCAGTCACAGCCCGTGATAAGAAAGATGAAAGGATCCTCGCCGCTGCGCTTGGCGGGAAAGCGAATTACCTCGTTACCGGTGATAAAGATTTGTTGGTCTTGCGTGATGATCCCGCACTGGGCGAGCTCAAGATTGTGACTGCCAGAGAGTTTCTGGAGGTTCTTCGTGAACACTAGAAACCAATCAACTGACGACGTAGGGAATCCATCTACCCCCTCTGGTGAACCATCCCCTTTGAAAAACAAGTGGCACTATCCTTGCACTTACCCTGACGGAGACTGCCTCCCGCAACGTGGGAGTTGCTGGAGAGGATCGATAGACTGCTGAGAGGCGCTCGTCGACGGGGTGCCTTTTGTGTTGCCCTGAGCAAAACAGCTCAGGTTGCTGGGTTGGAACCAGGGGAAGCGTGATACGAAATGGCGAGATCCCGAAAAGAGAAGCGACGACCGGACGAAGGCGTAGACCCCAACAACTGTGTACGCCGGGATGAGGGTGAACATTCGCAGTTGGCCAATTATCTCCGATCACTGCTGGATTCGACCGACGAAGGCATCTACGGAATCGATCTGGAAGCACAATGTACGCTGATCAACAGGGCCGGCGCCGAGATGGTTGGATTCAAGCCGGAGGAGCTTGTGGGACAGAACATCCATCGGCTCATCCATCACAGCCGCCCCGACGGCTCCCCCTATCCGGCGGATGAGTGCCCGATTGTCCGGGCCATCAGCAACGGGAAGGGCGTCCGAGATGATCGGGACGTTTTCTGGCGCCGGGATGGGAGCTTTTTCCCCGTCGAGTATTCGTCCTACCCGGTGATCGAAAATGGGGTGGTCACCGGCGCGGTTGTCACCTTCGTCGATATTACCAGACGCAAACGGATGGAGGAAGCCCTGCGAAAAGCGCGCGACGAGTTGGAGCGACGGGTTCAGGAACGAACCGCGGAGCTCGCACAGGTAAACGAACAGCTGCGGACGGAAATCGGCGAGCGCCAGCGAGCGGAGGAGACCCTGCGGCAGAGTGAGGAACGATTCCGCAAAGTCTTCGAAGAGGGGCCTCTAGGCATGGCTCTCGTCGGTCTGGATCATCGGTTCCTCATAGTCAACGCCACGCTGTGCCGGATGCTGGGCTACTCGGAACAGGAACTCACCGCGCGCACAATCTTCGACGTTACGTTTCCAGAGGACGTAGCGCGCAGTCGACAACTGGTCAAACAGTTGTCTCAGGGAGAGATATTGTACCTTCAAACCGAAAAAAGGTGCGTTAGAAAGACCGGCGAGGTCATCTGGGCCAATACTACAGCCTCTAACCTACACGATGCAGGCGGTAGGGTCCTCTGTACCCTGGCGATGATCCAGGATATCACCGAGCGCAAGCGGGCGGAGCAGGAAGGCGAACGGCTGCTGGAAAGACTGCGGGAGGTGAACCAGGAGATCGTCGTTGCCAGCAGCCGATCTCAGGAGCAGGCCGAGGAGGCACGACGGCGAGCCAGGGAGCTGGAGACTATCATCGAGAGCATCGCGGATGGCGTCTTCCTTTGTGATAGAGAGGGACGAATAGTGGACGTTAACCGGGCGGCGCTGCGGCTGATCGGCTTGACGAGAAAAGAGGAGGCTTTGCGTCCACTCGTGGAGTACCTGAGTCTGCTGCACCTGCGCCATCCCAACGGTCGGTCTATCGCAATAGAAGAACTCGCGTTGTCGCGGGCACTGCGCGGCGAAGTCGTCGTCGGCTTCGAAGAGATAGCGCGAAGCCTCCAGACACAGCTTGATATCTCTCTGTTGGTCAGCTCGGCTCCCATTCATGATCGCGAGGGCAATATATCCGGCGCGGTCGAGGTCATGAGCGACATCACGCGAATGAGGGAACTGGATAAGCGGAAGGACGAGCTCATCTTTGTCGCTGCCCACGAGCTCAAGACGCCGGTGGCCATTATGAAGGGCTACGCCCAGGCGCTCCTGCGAGGCGAGACGGGTGTCCCCGCGCCACGCCGAAAAATGCTCGACTCTATAGACC
>JAMDCE010000567.1 GCA_023489135.1 Chloroflexota bacterium | reverse complement strand
ACCCTCTCTAACGTCTTCCAGCACCCGTTCCGGCTCGCGCTCCAGCGGGTCGCCATATCCCCCGCCACCCGGCGAAATCAGGATTACCTCGTCTCCCTCCTCCAGGATGGCGTTGGAGAATTTGCTGGGCGAGGCGAAACCGTAGACATCTTTGAACGTCTTGAACTCGGGCGTCCCCTTCTTCTTGATGAAAAGGCCCGCGTTACCGCCACCTAGACCGCCGAAGAGACCGAAAGGCCTGATCTTCACACGGTCGAAGAGGCAGCTCAAGGTAATCTCTGGAGCTTCCACTCTGAACTTCCTCAAGCTGCCCAATCCTCCGCGCCTGCGGCCAGGCCCACCAGAATCCTGAGCCAGTTGGAAAGCGGTATTGGGCATCGGGTACCGAACCTCGAAGACCTCGACTGGAGTATTCCGGCAGTTTCCGTTGGGGATGATAACCACGTCGTTGCCGTCCTGCTCCTTGCGACCGCCCCAACCGATGCCTTCGATGTGATACTCTACGTACGGCTCACCTGTCTCGGGGTGGAACCCGCCGATGAGGAAATTGCAGGCTGTTCCTCCGTCGGAGGCGGCGACCTTGTCCGGAATGGCCTGGGAGAGGGCGCCGAAAAGAACCTCCACAATGCGCGGGTGGGTCTCTGTGTTTCCAGCGACATCCGGGGCCGGATGCTGCAC
Organism: Chloroflexota bacterium; assembly: GCA_023489135.1. The sequence continues at coordinate 3,399 of JAMDCE010000567.1, read as the reverse complement.
GTTAACTATGCTGGCCGCCGGAATGACGAATTTAATGGGCCGGTAAGCCCCGGCATTTCTTGGAATCGTTTGGTCGGTGGTCTGGAAGATGGCATTGTAGGAAGCCGAGGCCGTCGCGCCAAAGGTAGCGTTGATAGGTCCCTTGGCCTGGTGATCGGAGCCAGTGAAGTCGATGATCACCTCATCGCCCCTCACCACCACCGTCGCCTGGATCTTGTAGGAGTTTTCAGTCAGACCTTCATCCTCCATGTAGTCGGCGAAGGTGTACTCCCCGTCGGGGATCTGCGCGATCTCGGCCCGCATGCGCCGCTCGGCCACGTTCATCAGTTCCTGGGTGATGTCCCAGAAGCGATCTACGCCGTATTCATCCAGCAGGGAGATGAAGCGTTTCTCGGCCACGTGGAGAGAGCCGATCATCGCCCGTATGTCACCCCAGGTGATCTTAGGGGTGCGATGGTTGGTCATCAGAATCTTCCAAATGTCCTGCACGTCTTCGCCCCGGCGGACGATCTTGATCGGGGGGAGGCGGAGACCTTCCTGGTAGACCTCGGTGGCGTCACCCGCAAAGGCGCCAGGCACCTTGCCGCCGATCTCTACGATGTGGGCGATGTTGGCGACGAATCCCTGCAAGTCACCCCGGTAGAAGACCGGCTTCATCACCATGTGCTCCGGTATGTGGCAACCACCGCGATAGGGGTCGTTGTGCAGGACCACATCACCGGGCTCGAAGTTCTCGATTCCCAGTTCCTTGACCGTCCACTCGATGATGTAGATGGATGCTCCAAGCTGGGAGGGGCAAAACTCGGCCTGGCCGATCATCTGAGCGTCCTTGTTGAAGCAGACGCAGGAGAAATCCAGGCCCTCATTGAAGATGGGGGAATAAGACGTCCTCATCATCGCCAGACCCATTTCGCGGCAGAGATTGACCAGACGGTTGTGAACCACGCTCAGGGTCACCGGGTCGAGGCGCCCAGTCGAGTCTGTTCTGACGCTCATTGTGCACCTCCTGTGCTCAGGATCATTATGCCGTACTGATTCACCTTGAGTTCCTGGCCCGGATGGACCAGCGTTGTCGAATCAACCTCCTCCACGACAGCCGGCCCCTTCAGGGTCGCTCCGGCCGGAAGATCGGCGCGCCGGTAGATAGGGGTCTCCACGAATCCCTCTTTAGAGAAGGACACCCGACGATGGCTGGTGGGGTTAGGCCCAGGGCCTTCTTTCAGTTCCTCTAGCTTCGGCTTGGGGACTGGCCCTATCGCCGTTACGTTGAAGTTGACGAGCTCGATGACCTCACCCTTGATATTGTAGCCATAGAACTTCTCGTGGGCTTCGTGGAAGCGCTCAAAGGCTTCTTCCAGGGCTTTCAAAGTGATTTCGCCGCTGGTAAGCTCGATTTGCTGTTCGTAGTTCTGGCGATGGTAGCGCATGCTTATGCTGCAGCTAATGGCGGGCTTCCCTTTGTAGCCTTGCTCCCGCAGTTCCTTCGCCGCTTGCTCTTTTAACTGGCCGAACTCTGTGTTGATGGTTTCGATGTCCAGACTGTCCGAGCGGAAGGCGCGGGTCCAGACCTTGTCCACCCTGAGATCGGCCATCAGAATGCCAAAGGCCGAACAGAGACCCGGATGGAGCGGTACGATCACGTAGGGGATGCTCAACTTCTCAGCGATGGAGGCCGCGTGCACCGGGCCCGCGCCGCCGAAGGCGACCAGAGCAAACTTGCGCGGATCGTAGCCTTGCTGGATCGAGACCAACCTTATGGCGTCGGCCATGTTCTCGTCGGCGATTTCAATCATGGCCTGCGCGGCCCTGTAGACGTCCATGCCAAGCTTCGTGCCGACCTGCTCCACGGCCTCCTTTGCCAGGTCCAGGTTCAATGACATCTTGCCACCAAGGAAGTAATCGGGATCAAGCCGGCCTAAGACCAGGTTTGCATCGCTCACCGTCGCCAGAGTTCCGCCCCGGCCATAGCAGGCCGGCCCGGGCTCAGCACCAGCGCTCTCGGGGCCGACGTGCAGCAGGCCACCGGCATCCAGCCAGCCGATGGATCCTCCACCCGCACCGATGGTGGTTATGTCCAGAGTGGGTACAATTATGGGTATGCCAAACTCTACCTCGAAGTCAGTAGTGTATTTGAGCTCGCCCTCGTGAATCATTCCCACGTCGGCGCTGGTGCCACCCATATCCAGGGTAATCACGTTTTGGAATCCGGAGATATCGCCAAAGAACTTGCTGGCAATCATCCCGCCGGCCGGACCGGAGAGGAGCGTGTGAATGGGATCATTCAGCACGGCGTGCCACTCCATTATTCCGCCGTTGGACTTCATAACGGACCAGGTTGTCAATATTCCTTCGGCTCGGAGATCCTCTTCCAGACTCTTGATGTAGCGCGTCACCAGCGGTTTGATGTAGGCATCGGCCATTGCGGTGCTGGTGCGCTCGTACTCTCGCCAGATGGGGGCCACCTCATGAGAAAGGGTGACGGAAACGTCAGGTAGCTCTTCCGCCAGCGCTTCGCGCATGGCGACCTCGTTGGCGCCATTGAGGTAGGAAAAAAGGAAGGAAACGGCGATGGTCTCGATCTCCCTCTTTCGAACCTTCTCGGCGATGCCCCTGGCGACATCTCGCGCCTTCTCGCGGGTCAGAGGCGTAACGATCTGCCCCTTATGGGAGACTCGCTCCTCGACGCCCACACAATTCCTTCTCTTGACAAAGGGCTTCGGTTTTTCCCACTGGAGATCATAATGGGAGCGGCGATTCATTCGCTGGATGAAGGAGACGTCTTGGAACCCTTCGGTGGTAACCAGGAGAATGTTGGCACCCTTCCGCTCTAGCAGGCAGTTGGTCGCCACTGTGGTGCCGTGAATGAGGGTGCTGATCCCTTTGCTATCGTGCCCTCTCGCGTCGTCTATGACCGCGAGAAAGGCCGAAGCGGGATTAGAAGGAGTTGATGGTCGCTTGGAAGTGAAGATCTCTCCTGTCTCCTCGCTGATTCCCACTAGGTCGGTGAAAGTCCCTCCGGTGTCGATTCCTAAGCGAACGGGCATAGTCTGTCCTCCTGTTGTCTGAAGTACCCTGACGTTTGGCCTCGTGTGGTCGGGTCTGATTCAGCCTTCTGCTAGCTGCTCCTGGATCGGTCCGATAGCTCTCCGTCGCTCCTTTTCCCCGGCGACTTAGGCGCTCTGACTCATTCCGGTATCTGTCCGTTCTCTCCCACTTCTGGTCCAGACGGAACCGAGGCCCCTGCTAGACGATTTGTTTGCTTCCACTACGCCACCAGCGCGGGGAGAGGAGGAAAGGAAGCGGACAACGCTGAATAGGCGCAGCCTTGACCGGAAAATCCAGTCAGCCACGAGGCTTGTCAGCAAAGGGCAAGCCTCGTGGCCGGTGAGGCGCCATTGC
>JAMDCE010000455.1 GCA_023489135.1 Chloroflexota bacterium | reverse complement strand
CGCCGTATTCTAGTAGCTAGTTGGAATTATAACCCATTTCAGTCCACTTTGCAAGGGCCAATTTAGCGTTCGCTTTATAAGCCAGCGCAGAATTATCGTGCCTTTTGGCCAATTACGCTGGAACTGCTGTACTGTAACTTATTCTGCGCTCTTTTCTTGACTTCCCTTCCTACCCTCGAGGAGGGCTGACCTTCCGGCATGGACCTGAAAAGAGCCCAACCTTTTGGACACTACCCGAACTGAGAAATATACTGCGCAGGTACAATTCTTGCTGTTTTGAGGACAGTGGCAAATCGGTGCCCCCCCAACCGCTGACTGCCTTTCCCCGGTGAAGGAAAGGCCACGACACGAGGAGTCCGAGCGCAAGGGTAAGCGGTCCCGCGAGGAGCCGAAAGAAAAGGGCAAGGAGAGAACCCAGGAGAGGGGTCGCGAAGAGAAGCAGAAATCCGAGCGAAGCAGGAAGTGGATCGTTAGACGGCACTTCTAAGATGCCCCACCAAGAGCGAGAGGCGCTTGCAGGCACTGCCTCCCGCCGGGCCTTGTCGCTTCTGCCGGAGGGTACGTCGACGAAGAAATCAAACCGGGCGAGTCTTGACTTTTGAATTCAACTGTACGAACATGGCACACGCCAGCGGCCTCACCGCACGGCATTCGAGAAATGGGTTGGCGAAGGAGCCATTGGCAGACTGAGGCGAAGGGTAATAAGCAGTAGCTTGAGGAGAAAGAGATGCCGGCCTATAAGCACCCATGCCCGCACTGCAGCCAATATATCCTGGGGGATTCGAAGTTTTGCCCGTTCTGCGGCACCAGGGATCCCTTCGTCCTTAGGTGCCCCTCCTGCACCCACGTCTTGGAATCGGCCGATTTTCGCGTTTGCCCTGACTGCGGCGCTTCATTGAAATGCCCAGACTGCGATGTCCGTCTAAAGACGGACTGGGTGGCCTGCGTTTCTTGCGGCCTGCCTCTCCGCTGTCCGCGCTGCCGCGAGTACCTTGCGCCAGGGTCGAAGTCTTGCCAAAAGTGTGGAACGCCCATCGTTTGCCCTCAGTGCGGGATCGCGGTGAAGCCAACCGGCTTGAACACGTGCTCGTCTTGTGGCGAGCATCTCGCCCCGCAGCAGTCATCGTCGGCAGGACTGGCGATCCCAAATTGAGCAATTATCGAAAACTCAAAGTGAGAGCCGACCTGCGGTCGGCTCTTTTCTTATGCGGGGGTTTAGAGTTTGTTCCCGCAATCACCGCAGAATTTGGTGCCTGGCGGGCTCTGCTTGCCGCACTTGGAGCAGGTCATGAAGCCCAACGGCGCGCCGCAGTTGCTGCAGAACTTCTCGCTGGCCACGGGTTTGCCGCACTGGGGGCAGGTGGTGACCTTCTGGCTGGTATCGCCGCCAAACACCTTCTCCTTTTGGATCGCCTCTCGCATCTGCCCTAGCCCGACATCCACTCGGGCGGCGGCCATTTCGCTGGCCAGTTTGGGAGCGCAACTAATACATAGCTGGGCTTCTTCATTCCAGCAGCTTTCGCAGACGTGGGAAGTGCAGCGCGGGCACCGGGTGAAGAAGCGCATCACTTCGTTCTGGGCATCCTGGAAGGCTTTGTCTCGCTCCCGATACCACACAGCATTGTGAACGCGACCGCTCACCGATTCGGCGCGTCCGCCGAAGAGGCCGCCGAAAATATCGCCGACCGCGCCGATGGCCTCGTTGGCTGTGCCGGTCACGGACCGGCGGAACGAGGAACGGTATCCGCTCCCACAGTGGTCACAGTAGAACTCGAACTGGAAACCCTGGTCACTGCTCTGATCCGAATGATTGCGAGTAAAGGAGATAAGCTCAGCCATGTGAAATCCTCCCACGTGCTAGGTCGTGCGACCAGCCTGCTCAAACGTTACGAAACCGCGGGTTGCGAGACAAGGGTCATTGTCATCGAACGGTCCTTTGGGGAAGAAGAGCCAGCGCCGCCTCGTTAGGCTCTCGCCCTCATTATAGGCCGGTGCCTGCTTTCTGTCAACGAGCACGATCACCTCGCGAGCAATGGCTCGCCTAAGCCAAAGCTCGCCACCAGAGACACCATCTGGTCTGGCCCGGTGGTCACCAGCCGGTGATTTCCCACGCACTGCCGTTCGCCCCACGCCAGATGAGATGACCGCCGGCGAGTCCAAGCTCAAGGCTGATCTCGTTGCCAAAAGGCAAGGGAAGGATGGCGAGGTCGGAACCGGCGACCCGCTCCACCTTCAGGTTGGTAACCAGCAGGAGGATCAGAAGAGCCGCGATGATGGTGCCGGCGAAGAAACTCCAGAGCGTGTCTCCGAAATCGGTTTGGGCCGCACGCTCCACTTTGGCTGCGCCGGAAGCGGGGCCGGGCCATGAAGCGGCGGCCTCGACAGAGGCGGTCTCGGGCCTCAGCTCGTCAGAAGGGGCCGGAGGGCGAAACGACACGGCGCTTTCATCCTCCATCTCGCGGCTCCTGGGCTCGCCCATCCCTTATCCTGGATTCAATGATGTGGCCCAACTCCTCTTGCCGGTTGGTGGACACGACAAAGCCCCGGCCCTTCCGCCTCTTGAGGCGTATAGCCGGACCAAAGGAGGTCGTGTAGGCCCATGAGCCATCGCTCCCGAGGCGCACCCCAATACCGCCATACCGGGCAAACGAAGCCGTAATGGGCTCGCAGGCGGCGATTTCAGCCCAGGGAATGCTGGTCCGGTTGAAGATACCGTACCTCGCTTCGAACCTGTCGGTGGTTAGGCGTATGTGAATGGCGCGGTAGTTCCAGAAGACAAGAGCGAGGAAGACGAATACCACGGCGGGGATGACCAGGGCGACCGCGTCCGATCGGACCCCTTCGGTGGCGAATATGATCACCGGAATGGCCGCGACCGCGACCAGTCCCCCGACTATTAGCCCCGAGGCCAGCCGGCCCAGGGGCACCGTTTCCTCATACAGCGTCGGACTTAGATCCATTGCGCTCCTCAAAGCCGTCAGTAATCAGCTATCAGCCGTCGGTAAGGGACTGATCGCTGACAGCTAACAGCCGAAAGCAATCATTTTCCTATGAGCGCTCGAGCGATGATGGTTTTCTGGATCTCTCTGGTGCCCTCGTAGATTTCGGTCACCCTGATGTCTCGATAGCGACGCTCCACCTCGTTCTCGGTAAGCATGCCGTAGCCACCGAGAATCTGGATGGCCTCTTCGCAGACCTCCACGCCCATTCGCGCCGAATAGAACTTGGCCATCGAGGCCAGTTTGGCGTCGGGCTTGCCGTGATCGAAGCCCCAGGCGGCGCGATAAGTGATCAGGCGGGCCGTCTCCAGTTTGGTCGCCATTTCGGCCAGTTTATGTTGGATCGCCTGAAAATCGGCCAGGCGCTGGCCAAACTGGCGGCGTTGCTTGGCGTAATCCAGCGCTCGGTCGAAGGCGCCCTGGGCGATGCCGAGGGCCTGAGCGGCGATGCCGACGCGAGTTTCGTTGAAGAACTCCATGGCGTAATAGAAACCGCGGTTTTCCTCACCAATGACGTGATCCAGCGGCACGCGCACGTCGTTGAAGGCGAGCTGGGCCGCCGACAACATCTTCAGGCACATCTTCTCGCCAACTTCGGTCCGGTCCACACCAGGGCGGTCCAATTCGACAATAATCAGGCTTTGCCCCCGGTGCGGCGGCTGGGCTTCCGGGCTGGTCTGGCAGAGAACGATGGCGAAGTTAGCGTACGTTCCATTGGTGATAAAGGTCTTCATCCCATTGACGACGTACTCATTCCCGTCGCGGAGAGCCACGGTGTTCAGCGAGGTGATATCGCTTCCGTGATCTGGTTCGGTGAAGGCCCCGGCGGAGATCGCCTTGCCCGTGGTAAGGGGGGTGAGGAACTGCTTCTTCTGCTCGTCCGATCCAAAGCGCAGAATAACGTCGGCGCCAAAGCCTGAGCTGCGCAGGCAGGAGCCGAGGCCGGAGTCCTTGCGGCAGAACTCCTCGGCAATGAGGAAGTTCTCCATGACGCCATAGCCCTGTCCGCCGAACTCTTCGGGATAATGGACGCCAACGAACCCCAGCTCGCAGGCTTTCAGCCAGATCTCGTAGGGAAACTTGTGC